>JAJRWG010000334.1 GCA_024276895.1 Bacteroidota bacterium | reverse complement strand
GACAACCACAAGCTGATTGAAGCCTTGCGCGACCTGCGTGACATCGGCAATTCGGTGGTGGTGGTTGAACACGACAAGGACACCATTCTTTCAGCAGATTATGTTGTGGACATCGGGCCCGGGGCCGGAAGGCACGGCGGCGAGATCGTGGCTGCCGGTTCCCCGCAGGAAATCATGAAAGCCGATACCATCACGGCTGATTACCTGAACGGAAAGAGAGAAATACCCATTCCCGGGGAGAGAAGAAAAGGCAGCGGTAAACGGATTGTCCTGAAAGGTGCACACGGCAACAACCTGAAGAATCTGGAAGTGCATTTTCCACTGGGGCAGTTTATTTGTGTGACCGGTGTGTCGGGCAGCGGAAAGTCAACACTGGTCAACGACACGCTTTACCCCATTTTGAGTAATTATTTTTTCCGTTCGCTCAAAGATCCGCTGCCTTACAAAAGTATTGAGGGACTGGAATACATTGACAAAGTCATTGCCATCGATCAATCGCCCATCGGGCGGACGCCGCGTTCCAATCCGGCAACCTACACCAAGGTGTTCGACGAAATCCGCAAGTTGTTTGGCAGTTTGCCCGAGTCGAAGATCAGGGGCTACAAACCGGGCAGGTTCTCATTCAATGTAAAGGGCGGTCGCTGCGAAAAGTGTAGAGGCGCCGGTGTACAAACCATCGAGATGAACTTCCTGCCGGATGTGTATGTGATTTGTGAAGACTGCCAGGGAAAACGGTACAACCGCGAAACCCTGGAGGTGCGCTACAAGGGTAAATCCATCAACGATGTGCTGAACATGACCATCAACCAGGCGGTGGAATTTTTCGATTCCATCCCATTTATTAACCACAAGCTGAAAACCATCCGGGATGTGGGCCTGGGCTACCTGACGCTGGGACAGTCGTCCACAACCATTTCGGGCGGGGAAGCCCAGCGGGTGAAACTTTCGGCCGAGTTATCAAAAAAAGACACGGGCAAAACCATGTATATTCTGGATGAACCCACCACCGGCCTGCATTTCGAAGACGTGAGCGTGCTGCTGGGCGTGCTTAACAAACTGGTAAACAAAGGAAATACGGTGGTGGTGATTGAACACAATATGGAAGTCATCAAAGTGGCAGACCACATCATTGACCTCGGGCCCGAAGGTGGTGACCACGGCGGATTGCTGATCTGCCAGGGCACTCCAGAAGAAGTCGCGCGGTGCAATAAAAGCCATACCGCAACGTTTTTAAGTAAGGAATTGGGAATCCGGATATGAAAGGGGATACGGAAGACCTGATAACGTCCGGCTATTGAAGGTGAAACAGGCAGGCCAGGCAAACTTCGCCACACTGACAGCTTAAGAAAATTCAAAAATAGAAAATATGAACGAAAAAGAGATCGCCCGGCTGAGGCGTGAATTTAAGCCTAAAAGCTGGATGCAGATAAAGGCTCACGATTCGTGGTCGGTATTTAAAATTATGGCCGAAGTAGTGGAAGGCTACGAAGAACTGGCCAGGATAGGACCTTGTGTAGCCGTTTTCGGATCAGCCAGGACCAAGCCCGGAGACGCTTGTTACGAAACGGCTGAAAAGGTAGCCTACCACCTGACCAAAAAAGGATTTGGCATCATTACAGGAGGCGGTCCCGGAGCGATGGAAGCTGCTAACAAGGGCGCCCATTACGCCGGTGGCAAGTCCGTAGGACTGAACATCAGCCTTCCACACGAGCAACATGCCAATCCTTACATCGATCATGACAAACTGCTTAACTTCGACTATTTCTTTACGCGCAAGTTAATGTTTATGCGTTACTCACAGGGGTACGTGGTATTGCCCGGCGGTTTTGGAACTCTCGACGAACTGTTCGAAGCCATTACCCTGATCCAGACCCACAAGCTGGTCAGTTTCCCCATTGTGCTGGTGAGTCGCGATTACTGGAGTGGGCTGATTGACTGGATAAAAAGCAGACTGCTCGACGGGGGGAAAATCGGTCCCGATGACATGAATATCTTCCACCTTGTGGACTCAGCCGAAGAAGCTGTGGCCGTGATCGATGATTTTTACAAGAAGTACTCCCTTAAGCCCAACTTTTAGTAGCCGGTTTACCTGAACACTACAATTTTCCCCATGAATATACCCTGTGGGCTTGTGGCCCTGACCAGGTAAAGTCCGGCCTTTAAGCCGCTGACGGCGATGGTTATCGAAAGTGTTGAAGAGGGTTGAGTGACGTAAGTAGCAACAAGTGAGCCGTTGAGGTCGTAAATCCCGATCCGGCTTTCAACCTCGGCTACCGGAAAACGGATGGTGACCGCATCGCCGGCAGGGTTGGGCGACAGCAGTAGTTTGCCCGGCAGCCGGGTTTGTTGCTCGTCAATCCGGGTAAAGACCTCCGGCCTGCCATTGAAAAATTCCAGTCCGCCGGAATAATTTCCTGCAATCATTTCCTGAGTTCCATCCTGGTCGATGTCAGCCAGACAGGCTGCCGTGCGCATGCCCCGGTCAAAAGAAATGGCGGTGGTGTCGAGCAGTTCGTAGAGCGCACCGGATTCAGTAAACTTCCCCTCCAGATTGTTGTCGATGTTGATGAAATAAAACAATTTGCCTTGTTCGGAGCCCACTACCAGTTTGGTTTTTCCGTCAGCTTCCCTGAAAAACCAGGGGGTGCTGTAGCCGTCGTACGAAAGGTCGAAATCGGTTACATTAACCTTGCCCAGACTGTCATTGCTCAGTGTAAATTGCGGTGCAGTTGTGGTGCCTGTATTTTGGTAGTAATTCAGATTCCCTTTCTTCTCGCCCACCACAAGGTCTGTCAGTCCGTCCTTGTTCAGGTCAAACAATTGCGGCGTACTGAACGCTCCCACGTCGATGCCGAAATAGTTGTTGTCGGCAATCTCGAAATTGTTGTTGCCTGTGTTTTCCAGGTAAATGAGCTTGCCGTCGGCTTTTCCCACCACCAGATCCGGCCGGCCGTCGCCGTTCAGGTCAGCCGCAGCCGGATGAATGCCCGTCAGGGCTTCTTCCCAAAGCGCTCCGATGTTGTTGTCCCACAACTGAAAGGCAGGCTGCAGGGCCGTTCCCGTGTTGCGGTACCAGGCCAGCCGTGCGCGGTAAACCGAGTGCAGGAAGTAATTTTCGTAATAAGAATAGATGTAGTAACCGTAATCGCCCACAAGCATATCGGTGAGGCCGTCGCCGTCCAGGTCGGTAAACACCGGAGCAGCTCCCGAGCCAAAATCCAGCATGTCCGATTGCAGAAAACTTTTGGTGGACAAATTAAAAACCGGCTGGTTGTTGCTGCCGCTGTTGAGGTAAAGCCAGACACTGTTTTTGTTTTGCGAGGTAGTAATGCCCGGATCGAAGGGCGAAACCAGCAGGTCTTTCAGTCCGTCGTTGTTCACATCAATGTAGGCGGCGACAGGCATGGAAAAAAGCCTGACCGCCTGGCCGGCTGAAGGAAAAGAAGTGTCATAGGATGTGATCAGCGCATCTTCGGCAGTTCCGCCGTTGGTGAGGGCAAACTGACTTGGGTAGTCCACATCGCCTAGCAGCAGATCTTTGTCGTCGTCCCCATCCAAATCCAGCAGCAGAAAGGTGGAACCCGAGTGCCGTTCGTCCCTGTTTGTGCCCGTTTCCCGGAAGAAG
>JAJRWG010000333.1 GCA_024276895.1 Bacteroidota bacterium | reverse complement strand
GAATATTTTACCAGCCTTTAAATTAATGTGTTACATGGTTTAAGACCCTTCATGCAGCAACGGAACAGCTAGTATCATCCGAAGCTGCAATGGTTGAATGAATTTGTTTTTACCTAAATGAAAAATATACTTATTGGTAAGAAAGCAAACATGATTGTATCGATTTACTTTACAAGAGTATTTTGAAAGCACATGGGAATTTAGTCCAGTAAAATACCTACCAAAAAAATAAAAACAGTGAATGTGTTTGGACGCAAATAAAATGCTAATCCAAGTAACTATCTGATTACGTTGTAAATATGATGGGGGGGGGGTAATGCCTAATAACCAGCGTTTTAATAAAAGCTTTCTTTTTAAGAATCTTGTAAGACATGCCAGTTGTTTGTTTTGATTTTACAAATGTAGCATAAAAGCTGTATTTATAACATTCTCCAAAATAAAGTTCTTTTCGAAAAATTAATGGCTTATTGGTAAGAGAGTCTAATAAAGATAAGTCAAAACAGTTTACATTTGTTTCCTCCAAAACCAAAATCCATGAATCCATTCAAAGGCAATATTATTTCCAAGTTGCCACAAACCGGCACTTCTGTTTTTGCAGTGATGAGCGGGTTGGCGAAAAAACACAATGCCATCAACCTGTCGCAGGGATTCCCCGATTTTCCCATTTCGGAAGAGCTGATCGACCTGGTTAACCATTATATGAAAAAGGGTTTTAACCAGTATGCCCCCATGCCGGGGGTTCCCGAATTACGTAATGCCATTGCGCAAATGTTTCAGAAAAACCACGCAGCGGACTACGATGCGGAAAAGGAAATCACCATCACTGCCGGTGCCACACAGGGCATTTTCACGGCGATCTCGGCTTTTGTAAAACCGGGAGACGAGGTGATCATTTTCGAACCGGCTTACGACAGCTACGCGCCTGCCGTGGAGGTCAACCGTGGAATCGCCAAGTATTCCAAATTGCTTTTTCCCGATTTCAGGATCAACTGGGATGAGTTGCCCAAGCTGATCACCCACAACACCAGGATGATCATCATCAACACACCCCACAATCCGACGGGCAGCCTGTTGACGGAAAAAGACATGAAGCGTCTGGAAAAACTCACCCGTGGGACCGATATTATTGTTTTAAGTGATGAGGTTTACGAACACCTGATCTTCGATGGCAAGCTGCACCAGAGCGTGTGCCGTTTTCCGGAACTTGCCGGTCGAAGCCTGCTGTTGGGCTCCTTCGGGAAAACCTTTCATGCTACCGGATGGAAAACAGGTTTTGTGCTGGCGCCTGAAAATCTGATGAAAGAATACCGGAAAACCCACCAGTTTGTGGTCTTTGCCGCCAACACGCCCATTCAGCATGCCATTGCCGATTATCTGGGCAATCCGGAAAACTACCTGAGTCTGGGGGTTTTTTACCAGCAAAAACGGGATTATTTTGTGCAGGCGGTTGCGGGCTCGCGGTTCAGGGTTCTTCCTGCGTACGGAACCTATTTTCAGTTGCTTGTCTACAGTGCGATTTCCGATGAAAGCGAAATGGATTTTGCAACACGTCTCATTAAAGAAAAAGGCGTTGCAGGGATTCCGGTTTCACCCTTTTACCAGAAAAAAGACGACAACAAAGTGCTGCGTTTTTGCTTTGCCAAGCGGGAAGACACCCTGCAAAGAGCGGCTGAAATTCTTTGTAAAATATAAATTCTGCTCAAATCTTCCGGGCATCGCGGAGAGGCCCCCTGAGCGTTGACAAAAAGCAAACCAAAATAGAAAACCCATGGAATCCAAGCTGAAAATAGCCTGGCTGCAGGCAGACCTGGTTTGGGAAAACCCCGCAGCCAATCGGAAAAAGTTTGAAGAACGTTTGCAAACCCTGGACAATGACTGTGACTTAATCGTGCTTCCGGAAACGTTTACTACCGGTTTTCCGGTTGATCCAAAAGGATTTGCCGAGGGTGAGGAAGGCGACACCCTGCGATGGATGCGGGAGATGGCCGGGTTAAAACAGGCCGTCATCACAGGCAGCCTGTTACTCGAAACCGGCAGCGGTTTTTCAAATTCACTGATCTGGATGCGACCCGACGGCAGTTTTGAACGTTACGACAAGCGCCATGTATTTTCCATGGGAGGCGAGCACAAAAGGATTAAGCCCGGAAGAAGCCAGTTAATAGTCGAACTGAATGGCTGGAAAGTCAGGCCCATGATTTGCTACGACCTGCGCTTTCCGGTTTGGAGTAAAAACCGTTTGTCAGTAAACGGGGAATTTGAATACGACCTGGGCATTTTTGTCGCCAACTGGCCTGCCGTGCGCAGTTACCCGTGGAAACAATTGCTCATCGCCCGCGCCATCGAAAACATGGCCTGGATGCTGGGCGTAAACCGTGTGGGTTACGACGGCCCCGGCAATTTTTACAGCGGCAACTCCATGCTGGTTGACCACAAAGGGCAAATTTCCGTTGCCGCGGACGAAGGCAAAGAACAGATGTTCACTCAAACACTTTCGCTGCAACAACTGCGTGACTTTCGCCAAAAGTTCAACGTGGGCCTTGACTGGGATGAATTTGACATCAAACTTTAATTCAAAATAAAATGAAACAACTGATCATTACTTCCGCTTTACTCTTGTTCGTGGTACTGAATACATCCGGGCAGGTAGCGAAAAAGACCATTACTTTTAAATCACCGGACGGATTGACCGTTACCGCCGACCTGTACCTGATTGCCGATAAAACGGCGCCTTTTATCATTTTGTACCACCAGGCCCGCTACAGCCGGGGCGAATACCTGGAAATCGCGCCAAAGCTCAACGCCCTGGGATTCAACTGCCTTGCCGTTGACCAGCGCTCCGGCGATGCGGTCAACGAGCTGGTAAACCAAACCCATGCAAGAGCGGTGGAAAAAGGTTTGCCAACGGAATACGCGGACGCCCTGCCCGACCTGGAAGCCGCCTTGCTGTACACTAAAAATACCCTGGGCGCCGGAAAGATTATCGTTTGGGGAAGCTCCTACTCCTCGGCACTGGTCTTTGTCCTTGCAGCGAAAAATCCCGACCTTGTTGACGGCATCCTTGCCTTCTCGCCCGGAAATTATTTTGAACTGGACGGCAAATCAGTTGCTGACTACGCCGGGAAAGTCAACTGTCCGGTTTTCATCACTTCCGCGAAATCGGAAGAACAGTACTGGCGCCCCATTTACGACGATCTTCAGTCCACTGACAAAACCTTTTTCCTGCCCAAGGACGAAGGTTTCCACGGTTCAAAGGCTTTGTGGGAAGAAAACGAAGGCCACCAGAATTACTGGAAGGCAGTGAAGGGGTTTTTGAAAAAATTCAAATAGACCCTGTTTGACGAACAACTTTCGGCATGGAGATCCCTGAACACGACAGCACACAGTTAATCCAACTGCTGGAAATGAAAATACCCTTTGGGAAATTCAAAGGCCGTTTTTTGATCGACCTGCCCGAACCTTACCTGGTCTGGATGAACCGGCAGGGCTTCCCAAAAGGAAAACTGGGCGACTTGTTGCGGCTGACTTACGAAATCAAACTGAACGGTCTGGAAGGGATGGTGAAGAAGATTCGCAGTGAGCAGCGAAAATGAAATTGCCGGAAGCGGAGAATACCGGTCGTGAGCAGTTCAGGAGATTCATCGTTTTTATTCGGGTTGCTGGTTTTTCTTTAACTGACGCTCTTCTTTTTTTACCTTCTTTTTTGCCGCTTTATCGGCAGCTTTTTTCTTGGCGTTTTCACCGGCACCGATGGGAATGTTCACTTTTAAAAAGAAGGAACTGTTTTTGGTTCCCGGAGTCCCTTTGTAAACATTGACGAAGCCGTAATAATATTTTGCACCAAAGGTCCAGCCCGTTCCCTTGAAAAGTGTGTAACCGAAGCCTGCCACGATGCCCACATCCAGCTTGTTGATCTTTTCCTTGTTGTATTCCCTGATGATCGCATCCTTTCCGTCGATATCCGATTCAAATTCAACCCACGATTTATACATCAGGCCAAACTGTGGGCCGGCTTCCACATACAGGTTGTTTTTAAACTTGTATTTGATCAGGGCCGGTACCAGAAAGTAATTCATTTTCTGGCTATAATCACCTTCCAACGGGGTGCCGGTCGAGTCATTGTATGTTGAAGCTTCGAGGAATTTCAGATCATTCTCGGAAAGTTTGTCAACCCCCATGTTCGACTTGACCAGTACGCCGGTGTAAAGGAACCATTGGTTTTTCAGACGGATGTCGAAATAAAAACCCAGGTTCCACTTACGGGCAAAATTAACAGTCTCCAGTCCGGAAATGCTTGTCCAGTTGACCCCGCCTTCGAGCCCGAATTCCAGTCCTTCGGAGTTGAGCTTATCTCCCAGCAGCAAGGTAATTAAAATCTGGGATTGCGCCGCAATTCCGGCAATTAAAAAAAAGATGATCAATAGATATTTCTTCATATTTTTAAGTTTAACAAAGCGTTTGTCTCGCTCATGTGCATGTTAAGGCCCGGACGGAATTTCTTTCCGGGTTTTGGCCAAAACCCCTTGAAATCTCATTCCGATACGACGGTGCACGGTACAAGCACGCAAAGATAAAAAAGACATAATATTACAAGATAGTTGGTGGAAGCCGGTTGCGACACCGGGCGTAACCGGCCCGTCAGGCTGAAACCCAGTCGTCCCGGATTTTCCACGACATAAAAAAAGGGTGTGAGCAAATTCACACCCCTTGATGAAAAAAACTGTCTTGAAGCACCTTAATCTTCTTCCTGCTGTGCTTCTTCGTAGGCTTTCAGGAGTTTTTCCTGGACATCCGAAGGTACCTGCTGGTAAGCATCGAATTTCATGCTGAAAATGCCCCGTCCCGACGTGATGGAACTGAGCGAGGTTGCATAGCGTCCCATTTCGGCAGCCGGCACTTTGGCTTTGATCACCTGGCTTTTGCCTTCGGCGCCCATGCCCATGATGATGCCACGGCGACCCTGAAGGTCGGTCATTACCGCACCCATGTACTCTTCGGGGACCCTGATCTCCACATCGTTGATGGGCTCCATAATCTTGGGCCCCGCGTTTTTAAAGGCAATGCTGAAAGCGTTCCGTCCGGCCAGCTTAAACGATATTTCGTTGGAGTCAACCGGGTGCATCTTGCCGTCGTAAATGTAAACCACGATGTCGCGGGCGTAGGAACCGGTCAGCGGGCCCTCGTTCATTCTTTCCATAATCCCTTTCAGGATGGCCGGAAGGAAGCGTGCGTCGATGGCGCCGCCCACGATGCAGTTGTTGAATACCAGTTTGCCGCCCCAGGGCAGGTCGTGCACATCGGTGCCGCGAATCGGAATGTCGGTGGGATTTTTGTATCCTTCGGTGTAAGGCATGATGCGCAGGTGAACCTCACCAAACTGTCCGGAACCACCCGATTGTTTTTTGTGACGGTAGTCGGCGTTGGCGGTTTTGGTGATGGTCTCACGGTAAGGTGTTTTGGGTGTGCTGATCTCCACCTCGATGTTGTTTGACTTCAGGTACCACTTAACGGTGTTGATGTGGAATTCCCCCTGACTTTTTACCAGCATTTGTTTGAGTTCGCGTGAAAATTCCACTCTCAGAGTGGGATCGGTTTTGTGCATTTCGTTGAGGAAAGCACCCATTTTTTCATCGTCAGCCGAGTTGGCTGCCTTGATGGCCACGGTGTACAAGGGCTCGGGAAGTTCGAATTTTTCGAATCCTGCATTTGCGTTTTTCGGGTCCATCAGCGAATCGCCGGTGGCCACATCTTTCAGTTTGATGGTAGTGCCGATGTCGCCTGCAACAAAGCGCTCCACTTTGTCACGGGTTTTACCGTTGAGGGCAAACAGCTGCGAAATCCGTTCTTTGTTGCCTGTCCTGGGATTAATCAGGTCAAGTCCTTCGGTAACTTCACCTCCGTATACTTTAAAGAAAGAAACCTCACCCAGGTGTTGTTCAATGGATGTTTTGAACACAAACAGTGCGGTGGGATCCGAAGCATTACAAGCATATTCTTTGCCGTCGGTGGTTTTGCGTGCAGGCATATTGTTCGGCGGCGGGCAGGATTTGGTGATAAAATCCAGCAGCCGGGTCGTGCCGATACCGTGTTTTGCCGAGGAGCACATCACCGGGAAAATGCTTCTCGAAACCAGTCCCAGTTCAACGCCCTCACGCATTTCGTCGATGGTCAGCGTGTCGTTTTCAAAGTATTTTTCCATCAGGTGTTCGCCGCCTTCGGCTGCATTTTCAACCAGTGCAAGGTGCAGGTCTTCGGCTTTGTCTTTTTCCTGGTCGGGTATATCACTTATTTCGGGTTCGCCGCCACCTTCCTTGAATTTCAATTGTTTCATCAGGATGAGGTCGATGATGGTATCGAAGCCTTCTCCCGGGTTTACGGGGTACTGAACAACCGTCACTTTCTCGCCGAAATAATCTTTCAGGGCCCTGACGGTTTCATCGAAATTGGCACCGTGGTGGTCGAGCTGGTTTACCGAAAAAACAACGGGACTTTTGGCTGATACCGTTTGCCGCCAGGCTGTTTCGGTTGTGGCCTCAACGCCGGCCTGACCGTTGATCATAAACAGTGCCGTATCGGTGACGTTCAGCGCGGCAATGGTATCACCCACAAAATCCGAAAAACCCGGCGTGTCGATGATGTTGATCTTTTTCTCGTTATAAACGGTGTGCAGGAGGGTGGAGTGCACAGAGTTTTCACGTTCCAGTTCAATGGGCCGGTAATCCGAAACCGTGTTTTTGTCTTCAATAGCTCCCCTTCTGGTGATCATTTTACCTTCAAACAACATGGATTCAGCCATGGTTGTTTTCCCTGATTTTGCACCTCCGATCAGGGCAATGTTTCTAATGTCTTCTGTTTTATAAACCTTCATCCTCAAATAAAATTTATGTATTAATTCATTAATTTGCGTAAAAAAAGCCTGCTGCTGACCGTTTATGCAATCCTGCCGGAGCCGTTCCAGCAGAAAATACCGAACAGACAGCCTTCCAAATTTTTAGGGTGGCAAAAGTAGCAAAAAAGGCGAATAAAAATCAGGCAGCCCCCAATTTAGAATAATTACGCCAAATGCAACGATTCTACCTCTTTTTCAATGGCCTGCCAGTGCTCGTCCGTCAGCTTGGCACCGTACTTTTCGATAACCAGCGAAGCCATCAGCGAGCCCAGCCTGCCTGCCTTGTCCATGCTCCAGTTGTTAATGATTCCGAACAAAATGCCGGAAGCGTACAAATCGCCGGCGCCGGTGGTGTCAACCACGCTGCTGTCAAAAGCGCTAATATCGGTACGCTTTTCGCCGGTTTTAACCATTGAGCCTTTGCTGCCGATTTTAACAACGGCAAAGTCAACTTCTTTCGCGAGGGTTTCCAGCGCTTCTTCCGGTTCCTGACCGGTGAAGGCCCTGGCCTCCTCCTCGTTGGCAAAAACAATGTCAACGTACCCGTTGACCATCCTTTTGAGGAATTCCAGGTTGTCTTCCACCACGTTGAAGCTGGCCAGGTCGAGCGAAATTTTCAGTCCGTTTCCGGAGGCCAGCCGCAAAATGCTTTCCAGCAGTTCGTGGTTTTGCACCAGGTAACCCTCAACGTGGAGGATGGAGTAACCCGCGAACATTTCGCTGTCAAGGTCGCCGGCAGAAAGTTCCACGGCAGCACCGAGGTAAGTGCCGAAGGTGCGTTCTCCGTCCTTGCTGATCAGGGCACTGGCAATGCCCGAGGGGGTGCTGCTGGTTTTCAGCAGCGGTTTAATCTTGCTTTTTTCGAGGTCTTCCTTAAAAAAGCGTCCGGTTTCATCGCGTCCGATTTTTCCGATAAAAGCAGTTTCAATACCCAGCCGTGCCAACCCGTGGATGGTGTTGGCAGCCGAGCCGCCCGAGGCCATTTCCTTTTCGAGGTGACTGCTTCTTTCGGCAATCATGGCCGAAGTTTCTTTGTCAACCAGTTGCATGCTTCCTTTGGGAAAGCCCAGTTCTTCTATGAGCGAGTCGTTTTCAAGCTTGATCAGTGCATCGACCAATGCGTTACCGATTCCAAGTACTTTTGACATGTTTCTGAAATTTTGGGGGCAAAAGTAAGGAATTATTAAGCAGCGAAACCTTTTGTTAAATTACGTTAAGACGAAGCGGAAAGTGCGGCCGTTTTGAAAAAAGGAAGGTGTTTATTCAGCTAAAATGTAGATATTTGCGACTTCGTAAATGGAGTACTCAAAAGGGGAAAAAGGAATAAAATGAAAAAACTGATATTTTCGCTGGTGTTGGCCACCAGTTTGCTGACGGCCTGCAAACAGCAGCAAAAACAGGACAGTTTAAGTGTGGAAGAAGGCGTTACAAAAAGCCTCAACG
>JAJRWG010000332.1 GCA_024276895.1 Bacteroidota bacterium | reverse complement strand
GTTTCATTTGTTCGACCGGCTTGCTGAACACCTCCACCGACTGGAAGCCCGACATGTCCAGGTCACGTGTTTGCAGAATGTACAGATCGGCTGGGTCTTCCGACTCAAACGTAAACTCAATTTCCTGCGGGCTGTAACCCAAGTTCTCGGTCAGTTCCAGCGCGATGTCGTTGAGCTTTTCGTAAATGGCCGGATACTGTTCCTGTAACGAGGGGTCGCCGTTGCTGTTTTCTTTCTGGTTGATGCTTACGGGCAGCGGCTTGACCAGTCCGGCAACAATGTCTTCGCCCTGACTGCAAAGCGTAAAATCGCCGTAAAGGTGAACGCCCTGCTTTTGCTTTTTTGGGTCTTGCGTAAACACAACACCGGTACCGGAGGTTTTGCGCAGGTTACCGAAAACCATGCGCTGAACAATGACCGCCGTTCCCCATTCGTCGGCAATTTCCAGATGCTTGCGATAAACCCTGGCACGGTCAGACGACCATGAGCCGAACACCAGGTTGATGGTTGTCATCAGCTGTGTAAAAACGTCTTCTTCGAAAACAATGTCGTTGTCTTTGAGGGTTTGTTTGTAGGCCAGCGCAATTTCGCACATCGCCGAGGGGGTGAAGTCGATTTTTTGCTCCACACCGTACTTGCCCTTGAATTTGTCGATGACCTCGTCAAACACATCCCTGCTCAGGCCGAAGGCCATCCCCCAGCTTTGCAGCAGCCGGCGGTAGGAGTCCCAGGCCGACCAGGCAAACCCGGACTGCCGGCTCATGCTTTCAGTGATTTCATCGTTGAGGCCCACGTTCAGAAAGGTGTCCATGGCGCAGGGCATGGAAATGGCTGAGCCCGAACGTACCGAGAGCAGCAACGGGTTGTTGGGATTACCAAACTGTTTGCCGGCAGCTTTCTCCACTGCACGCAGGTGTTGGCGGATCTGCTCGTGCATTTCTTTTTTTAGTTCCTGATGGCCGAGGATGGCCTGGTGGCGGCGAAAAACTTCGGTGGTCAGCACAAAACCCGGAGGGATGGGAAAGCCGGCCATGCGCAGGTTTTTCAGGTGGTAAGCCTTGGAGCCCAGAAAAACCTGGTTGTCAACCACCGGATTGGGAATGCGCAGCCGGGTGATGATCAGGTCTGAATTGTACGACATCACTTCGTTGAGCATGGCCGGCGGCAGGTTGTCAACCATGTCGCGCAACGATTCAAGGATGCGGGCGATGAAATTGTCCAGCGGCTGCATCAGAAAAGCATCGGCGATGACTGCCCGGTAAAACTCTTCGGACACCCGGTTCACTAGTTGCACCACCTCTTTTTCACTGAGTTTGTTTTCGGGGTCGAATAACTGCGGAATAACCCCCCGCAGCGGGATTTCGTAAGTCTTTAAGAAATATCTGACGATGATGCGGCGCACGTCTTCGGCAATAAACTGGAAAATGTTGATGTACTGTCCGAAGGAAAAACTTTGGGAGCGCAGGCTGTATTTGAGCATCAGCAGGTTGGCGTTGAAACTCTGGTTGGCAATGCCGTCCAGTTCGAGTCCCACCCTGAAATATTCCAGGATAAAATAAATGCTGTTCAGCGTTTTTGCCGAGATGTAGTTCAGGTTGATCTGTTCCACCACCTTTTCCATCAGGCGGGTGGCCACATTTTCCAGACGGAAAGTAAGTCCAAGTGCCTCGAACTTGGGCTCGCGGTAAACACCGTACATGGAGGGGATGCCGATGGCGATATGCCTTTTGTGGTAAATGTTTTCCCAGCTTTTGCTCGGTTTGGGGTTGAAGATCACTTCCTTCAGTTTGTTCATGAAAGCGTAGATCAGCTTCAGCGAGTTTTCAAAATCCTGCTTGACCAGGGCGGTTTTCAGCTTGCTGATCTCTGTTTCTTCAATGAAAGAAAAGCGCCTTAGCAGCTCGATGATGTCCACCGTATCGAAAGAATATTTTTCCTTCAGGAAGGCATACAGTTTCCGGATGTCCCTGAGCCGTTCCCTGTCCCGGTCATTGGATTCGCTGAGGCTGTCCAGCAACTTACCGAAGGTTTGGTCGTCCACTGTCAGCAGTTGGTCGGGACCCGAGTTGTTGAGCCGGCAAAGCTCCTTCACCATGCGGTGGACGGGGGCAAACCACTCGCTTTTTTTGTCGATGGATTTGTACACGTTTGCCGGCAGGGCATCCTTCAAGGCTTCCAGTTTACCGTCGTACCAAAACCGGAAAATGCGTTGTGTAAGTCCGATCAGGGTGTTGTTACTCTCAGTGTGTACCTGCTTGCGCAGAAAGTGCACCAGCAAATCCTTGCGGTGCGAAATCTCGTCCATGCTGGTGGTTACCTTCCGGATTTGTCCCTCCGCACCGATCTCGTTGAAGTAAACCGGGAATATCCGGGTGAGTTGCTTGACTTTTTTGTAATGGGGGGCGATATTGGAATTGAGGATTCTGGTGATCTCCCGCTGGAAGAGATCGGTGTCGCTGATGAAGATACCGCCAAGCTGTAGGTTGACGATCAGTGCCGACAGCAGCCGTTCCATGTTGGATTGCGAGTACTCGATCAGTTCCAGCCATACCCTGATGTTTTTGATGTGGTTGCTGTTGACCGACAGCTGCCAGTCTTCGTTCACAAAAACCACACCGGGCGTTTCAAACCCGAAGTCGATCAGCCGGGTTTCAAAATAGCCAAGCAGTCCGTTTTCATCGGTGTTGAGGTCAACGGCTTTTTTACCCAGGGTAAGCATCATGTCGAGTACCGATGATGTTTGTGTTTTCCTCAGGTCGGCGGCAAACTCAAATATCTGATCGATGAAAGGCCGCAGCCCGGAAGGTTCGATTTCGTCGATGGTCTGGCTCAGCATGCTGTTGAGCTTCCAGATGAGTCGCTCTTTGTGGGTGCTGATGCCGGGCAGTTGCAGCAGGTAAAAAATGAAATGAAATCTTTCAACGAAAGTGGGGAAGACCTCGACGGTGTCAGTAAAGTGTTCGGCAAACTGGTCGTAATCTGGCACTTCACCCAGCAGTTTATCCCAGCAGTCAGCTTGTTCAAGCTTGCGGCGAAGCTCTGCAAACCAAGGCTTTCCGATGCGTTTTTCAACGTTTTTTGGGTCTGCCGTCAGCATGCCCTCCTGGGTTTTCAGCCACTGGCCGATGAGCGAACTCTGCTGCCAGAAGTTGATGTTCTCACCGTAAACCGCATGGGCCAGCAAGAATGCCCTTTTGCCGAATCCGTGTTTGCAGTCGGTTTCTTTGAGGTAGCGGCCAAAATATTTTGAAGCCACTACAAAGCTGTGTGTGTCGTTTTCAAAGCCTGCTTCCAGAGCCTCCAGGCAACCGTTCAGCGTAAGATCGAGATCCTTCTTTTCGCTGGTCAGTTTTTTGCAGAACTCCAGAAAGGTCCTGATGGCCATTACTTTCAGGTCCTCGCTTTCGTCCGAGACCAAAAGGCTGCGCAGCAACTTCAGCGGAACGGAGAAGGCTTTTCCGGGATCTTCCAGTCCGATGTAGAACCAGTAATCCGTCAACAGAATGCCGCGAAGCTCTTCGGCAACAAATTTTCTGTTGCTGAACGGGTGCTGGTACTCCACTATGCAATCGTTTGCGCGCTTGTGGATGCCGAAATACTTTTTCGACAAATTTATAAACACCTGGAATTCAGCAGGTATTTTAATATCCTTGTACCTTGTTTCGGCAAGGTTGGCTTCGAGGGCTTTGGATTTGAGTTTTTCTTCCATGGCTGGTTACGGCGGGTCGAAACTGAAAAAATTTATCTTTACCTTTGCCTTCTTCGCCGATGTCAGGCAGACACAAAGATAAGACGAATAAAAAGAACTGTTTTAAAAGGAGAAAAAAATGACTAAAATTAAGATTGGTATTAACGGATTCGGCCGGATCGGACGCAATGTTTTTAAACTGGCCATGGAAAAAAATAACCTGGAAGTTGTCGGTATCAACGACCTGACCGACACCAAAACGCTGGCCCATTTGCTGAAATACGATTCCACCCAGGGCAAATTCAACGGGACCGTTACGCACAACAACGGAAGTCTGATCGTGAACGGGGATGAAATCCCGGTAACTGCCGAACGTTCTCCCATCGACATCAAATGGCAGCAAACACCCGACGTAGTGATTGAAGCCACCGGTATTTTCCGGCAACGCGAAAGCAACAAGGGAGGCTACGGCGACCACCTGAAAAACGGTGCCAAAAAAGTCATCCTCACGGTTCCCGCCAAGGACGACATTGACCGCATGGTGGTGCTGGGCGTGAACGACAACGAGTTGCAGGACGAAGACGAATGTGTTTCCAATGCCTCGTGTACAACCAACTGTCTGGCGCCCGTCGCCAAGGTGCTGAACGACCGCTTTGGCATCGAAAACGGGCTGATGACTACCATCCACGCCTACACCAACGACCAGCGCATCCTGGACGCACCCCACGCCGACCTTCGCCGGGCGCGATCGGCCGCCGTGTCGCAAATCCCTACCACTACAGGTGCGGCCAAGGCGGTGGGCAAGATTATCCCCGACCTGAACGGAAAGCTGGACGGTATGGCCGTGCGCATTCCCACACCCACCGGCTCGCTGGTTGACCTGGTGGTGAACCTGAGTACCGAAGCCTCCAAAGACGAGATCAACGCTGCCATGAAAGAGGCTGCCGATGGCCCCATGAAAGGCATTTTGGAATACACCGAAGACCCCATTGTTTCGGTGGATGTCATCCACAACACACACTCCTCCATCTTTGATGCCAGAAGCACCATGGTGCAGGGAAAAACAGTGAAGGTACTGTCGTGGTACGACAACGAGTGGGGTTACTCGGCACGGGTGGTTGACCTGATTGAACGCTTTAACTTTTAGCGCCTGCTCAGCGGGTTTGATCCGCTAAGTCGAACAAGACTTAGCGGATCGGAAAAAGAACTCCCGGGCAGCTAACAATTGGCTATATTTGTCTTTTGTATTAAAACCACTCGAACCCATGCAGAAATTCCTGTTTCTTCTACCGGTTGTTGCGTTGTTGCTTTTTGCAAGTTGTAAAAAAGATGGTCCCGCACCGGCTTCAGTTGAGTATCCCGCTTCAGGTGTTTACGATGAGAACATCCTTGACAAGTCGAAAACGATTTATGAACAGGCTGACTTTAGCCTGGCCGCAGACCTGCTCAACGGCGCGCAATTAAAAATAAAGATTTCAAAACTGGAAGAGGAAAGCTGGGGTTGGGGGTTTTGACGTGGGTAGTGTCCAGAACTGGGTGGTTTCCGACTTTGATCCGGCAACGAAATCGCAGGCTTTCACTGCGTTTGAAGCCGGTAGGAAGTGTGACCTGTTGATGGAATTTGACACAGGCCGTTACCATGTGGAATACTTCGAACTGAATGCAAACGAGGTGACGCTGGAGAAAACTTTCGAGGTGGTAAATAACACCAAAACGGTACGGTAGTTCGTGTTTCTCCCATTTAGAGAAAGTAAACGCCAGCTGTTTAATAGTTTATTTTCATATACCCAAAACGACATTGATGAAACAGTTGCCCGAAACCAACAAAGCCAATGCCATTGCTTTTTACAGGATGTCTTTCGAAGGTTCTCCGAGTAAAGCCGTAGCATTGTACGTTGGCGACGAGTACATTCAGCACAACCCTTTGGTCGGCGATGGCAAGGAGCCTTTCATTGCTTATTTTGAAAAAATGGCAAAGGAGTATCCGGATAAGTCCATCGAATTTGTCAGAGCCGTTGCCGAAAACGATCTGGTAGCTTTGCACACCCATCAAACCTGGCCCGGTGGTGAAGAATACGTCACCATGGATTTTTTCCGTTTCGATGAAAAGGGAAAAATAGTGGAACACTGGGACGCCATGCAGCAGATTCCCGGCACCTCGGCCAATGGCAACAGCATGTATTGAGGACTGAAAAATGTACCGGGAGTTTGCCACACCCGAAACGAAAATTCTATTTGAAAAAAAACTGAGCATGGAAAATAAATACGAACTGATTGAAAATGCCCCAGCCCGCAGGTTTGAAATGCACATTGAAGACAGGGTTGCCTACATCGAGTACAGTCTGAAGGTTGACAAAATCTACCTGACCCACACCATCGTCCCCGAAGAACTGGGCGGGCGGGGGATAGGCTCTGCGCTGGTCAGTCAGACCCTCGAACTGATCGAAAAACGCGGGTTGAAAGTGGTGCCTGTCTGCTCTTTTGTGGAGGCTTACATCGGTCGGCACCCCCAATGGAAATCACTGTTGTAAGCCATGCCTGTAACCAAAAAAGCAAGGCGGCTTGGCGGCCTGTTTCTGGTGCTTGTCCTTATTCTCGGGCTGGCTTTTTACCCTTTACCCCAACAAACTCCGGTCCGGTACGTGAACAGGCAAAGCGGAACAATCCAAACAGAAAAAATTGCCGGCGAAAAATGGCTGGTGTGGCTGTACAACAATCCGGTGGGGGAGGCTACCCTGTTTACCCTGGCAAAAAGAAAAATACTTTCCTCCCTTTACGGGAAAATGATGGACAGGCCGGCTTCGGCAAAAAAAATAGAACCCTTCGTAAAAGAATTTGAAATTGACCTGTCCGTCGCCGAAAAACAGCACTTCAGTTCTTTCAACGATTTCTTTACCATGAGACTAAAGCCTGACGCCCGTCCGGTGGACACCGGCTCAAATATCCTTGTTTCGCCGGCAGACGGCAAAGTGCTGGTTTACGCCGATCTCTCCGTCAGCGACTTTATCGTAAAGGGTTACTGCTTTGATGTTTTTTCGTTTTTGGAAGATTCCTCCCTTGCCCTACAATACGTGGACGGCAGCCTCGTCATCGTCCGGCTTGCCCCCAACGATTACCACCGCTTTCATTTTCCCGTCAACGGAACCGTTTCACCCCTGGTCCGCATCAGCGGCAGCTACTATTCGGTTAACCCCCTTGCCTTACGCAAGATGGCTGAGATTTTTTGCCTGAACAAAAGGGAATTTGTCATCATTTCAAGTCCTTTGTTTGGCGATGTTGTGATGGCTGAAGTGGGTGCCACCATGGTGGGCAGCATCGTACAGACCTGGCAGGGCAGGAAGGCAGTGAAGGGGATGGAAAAGGGCTATTTTAAATTCGGTGGTTCAACGGTGGTGCTGCTCTTCGCCAAAAACAAAGTGCTGCTCGACACCGATTTGCTGACAAATACAGCCAAAGGCCTCGAAACCTATGTTAAAACGGGAGAAAGAATAGGGGTGGGGATTGAATAGTTTGCTTTTCCTTCGACCCGCCGGGTAGTTTTATTCCCGGCGGGTCGAAGAAGTGAGAATGCCATATCTGTTGAACACCCTGTTTTCAGGATCTGAAAATTTTCTACTTATTCTTCGACCTCTTAGTGCAAGCCCGCCGCATGACGGGCAAGACCACTTAGCAGGTCGAAAAGAATATCGCATATCCAACAAGGAATATTGAAAGAGGCTGTGCCTGAACCTGCCCCCTTATTGGTGTCCGTACCAACAGCGGGGTTAATTGTGAATGAGTTGTGGTTAGGGTATTCAAAAAAACAGATGGGTAACCCCTGTTTTGTAAAAAACCTACCTTCCCCTAATCAGCGTAACCGCCCCTGTGAGGGTAAACTGTTCAATGCCGTTGAGGGTAACGATGTAAACCTCACAAACGTAGTAGTACACCCCTTCGGCACAGTCGATGTTGTTGCTCTGGTTTTTGCCGTCCCAGTTGATTTGCGGGTCCTGGGTGGAGAACATGATCTTGCCCCAGCGGTTAAAAATGTTGATGTCAATGTGATCGACATTGGCCCTGGGATTGGCCTCTGTACCCGTTTTGGGTGTGAACAGGTCGTTCTGCCCGTCGCCGTTAGGCGTAAACACATTGGGCAGTTCGTAAGGCGGGCAGGCATCGTAACCCTGGCAGACCACTTCGCTCATGGGACTTGCATTACCCACCGAGTCCACCGCAACCACAGCATAGCAGCCCACCACCGATTCGATGTTGGTGTGGTAGTAGTAGGTCGCCGTGTCGTTTTCCACTCTTTCAACGGAGTCGATCAACTGGAGATCGTTAGATCCGGGAGGGGCATAATAAATACGGTAATGCGAGACATCGCAGTCGCACTCTTCCGAGGCGTCGCAAACTTCCTGCGGGGGCATTTTGATAACCAGTTCGTTGGCAATGTTCTCACAGTCGGCTGAAACGCTCAACAGCGGCTGGCAGGGCGGCACATTATCCACAGGTGTGGCACAAACCAACTGCGAGTAGTTGATCAGCGGATCAAACAGTCCCGGCAGGGAATAGTGCCCGAT
The DNA here is from genome assembly GCA_024276895.1 of Bacteroidota bacterium. Taxonomy (GTDB): domain Bacteria; phylum Bacteroidota; class Bacteroidia; order Bacteroidales; family F082; genus B6-G9. Next base: position 17,844 of record JAJRWG010000332.1, on the reverse strand, counting down.
GGATTTCACGTAGTAACAATACTCTTCCAGGTTGGTCAGCCCCTTGTCATTGTAGAAAGGCAACTGACTGGAACCAATGGAATCGTAAGTGGTTTCGCCCGGGTCTTTCCGGTAAATCACATAATATTCGTTGTCCCAGGGTACTTTGGGGAACCAGCTCAGTTTGATTTCGCCATCGGTGGCCTGGGTCTGCACAAAAATGGATGAGGCTTTTTGTGAACTGCCGATAAAACCTGTGGTTTCGCTTTCCAGGTCCACGCGATAGCTGTACGGCCCGTCGTTGCTGTTGAGGTCAACCTCCTGGTCAATGTAAATGGTGTCGTTGAGCCCGTTAAAAACGGCAATCTCCTCCGGCGCATCCCACACCAGCCCGTTGTTGCGGAAGAGCATGTATTTGTAAGGGCCGGGGAAGGTGATGGTATCCAGTTCGGAAGGCTTCGCCCACACCACAAGCACCTGACCGATGCTCAGATCGGTGCTGTCGTTACTCACGTGTGTGATGATGGGTACATCCTTTTTCAGGCTGGCGCAACTTTCGTTGGAGGCATAGCTTTCGGCGCCATCGAAAAACAGGGCCGTCACGCGGTAGCAATATTTGATGCCCTGCACCAACCCTTCACCCCCGTTGTCATCCCTGAAGTCCAGTGTGTTCAGTCCGTCAATTTCCTTGATCAGTTTGAAGCCTGTGTAGGGGGGCACACCGGTTTCGCAGTAGCCGGGCTCCCATCCTGACTCACCACTGCGGCGGTAAATCCGGTAACCGACGGCGTTTTCGCACGGGCTTTTTTCCCAGCTCAGCTCAATACCGCTGCCCAGGGGCTCGGCCAGCAGGTTCTCGGGCGCCGGGGCAATGACCTGGATGAAAACCGTTTTGAAGTTCACCAGGTTGATGGGGAAACCGTTGTCCCTGGCTTTGAAAATTGTGGTGTAGGGCTCAAATCTGACGTGGTCGCAAGTGGTTTGCCATAAAAAAGTAGTGGTTACGGTGTCGTTGCCCATGGCCGGGTCAGGGATAATGACAGCGGGGCTGGTGGCTTGCTCGAAAGGGCCGCCGAAGGCCGACAATACCACGTTTGTGCCGTCAGGGTCAATGGCCTTGACGTCAAACTGCAGCAAATCGCCGGCAAGCACACAGGTATCGTCAATGCTTTCGATGATGGGCGGTTCGTGGTCGCAGGCCACAATCTCTATTTGCATGTCGCGTCTGACAGAACCGATCTTGAAGCCGTGACGCCATTCTTCAATGACGATGGCCACATTGTATTCGCCCTGCAAAACAGGGGTTTGCCACAGCAGGTCGCCGGTAACCGAATCAATCCTGAAAACATCGGAGGTTTTGGGAAAGCTGTAGCCGGGGATATCGAAACCGCCGGCACCCTTGCACACCACTAGGTGATAGGCCAGGCTGTCGCCGTCAATGTCGAAAGCCCCCGGGTTATGGATAAAGTTCTTGCCCACACAGCCCTGATCGATGGGTGGATTGAGCAACTGAACAGAATTATTGTAGCCCAGGAAAGGGTTGATTACCAGCGAAGTCTCGATAAACATGGGTACATTGACCGAATTGGGGATGTTGACCACGCCGTTGTTGCGGTTGGGGTCTTCCACCGAAACAGTGTAACTGCCCGGTGCCGGAAAAGTGTGGAGGCCTTTGTAAACATTGTAGGTGATGTCAAAAACTTCAGGAATTTCTTCAAAAATAATCCGGGGTATCTCCTCGCCGGTTTCGTCGCCCCACGAAATGGGCATGGTGGTGCGGGTGTCGTCGGCGGGACTTGAGGTGCGGGTGTACATGGTAATAGTGAACTCAAAGGTCAGACCTTCAACGTGCCTGTATGTAATTTCGGCAGCACGCTGGTGGGTTGCCAGGGAATAATTCACCAAAAAAATGAAAGCCGCAAACAGTAAAAAAAATTTCTTCATCAGCTAATTGCTAAGAAAATCAAAACTACAAATTATCTGCAAATGGAGTGCCATCTTTGGCTTTCAACGGAAAGTCTGGTTTTGTTTTGAAGTTCAGTACGATGGCATCTGCCGGATGGAAAACCGCCGGCAGAAGACTGCTAAGAATAGCGGGTTTAAGCAAGCCATCAGGCGACCAATCCCGTTTCCCTGGCATCAGGATAAAATTAATCAAACCAAAGCAACGAACCATTGAACCGCCAAATTTGTCTAATTTTGTAGGAATTGTTTTTAACGCACTATGCAACCCGCACAACTGGAACAGGAGAGACTTGAAATACTACGGCGCTACCGGCGTTTGATCGAGGTATGGCATACGCGCAAAACGACCCGTGACCGGTGGATGGTGCGCAAAGCCTTCCGCCTTGCTGCTGACGCCCACAAGGACATGCGCCGTAAATCGGGTGAACCTTTCATTTTCCACCCGCTGGAGGTGGCTACCATCGCCGCCGGCGAAATCGGGCTGGGACGCACATCCATCATCTCGGCTTTGCTGCACGACACGGTGGAAGACACCGAGTTGAGCCTTGACGATATTCAAAGCATGTTCGGTGAAGAGGTGGCACGCATCATCGATGGCCTGACCAAAATCGAAGGCATCTCTTCGGCAACGGTATCGGCACAGTCGGAAACCCTGAAAAAGATCCTGTTGACCCTCTCGGATGACGTGCGGGTGATCCTGGTCAAGCTGGCCGACCGCTTGCACAACATGCGCACACTGGAAGCCATGGTTCGCGAGAAACAAATCAAGGTAGCCTCCGAAACCAAATACATTTATGCCCCGCTGGCATACCGGCTGGGGCTTTACTCCATCAAAAGCGAACTGGAAGACCTCTCTTTCAGATATTCACAACCTCAGGTGTACCATGACATCAAAGAAAAACTGAGTGCTCAGGCTGAAGAACGTCAGGCCTTTTTTGACGAGTACCGAAAGCCTGTGGAGGAGGCCCTGCAGAAAATAGGTTTGCATTTTACCATCGAGTGCAAAACCAAGGCCGCGTATTCCATCTGGCAGAAAATGAGTGCCAACCAGATGCCCTTCGAGGAAATTTACAATGTTTTCCATGTTAATGTGATCATTGACGAAGACAAGGAAAAAGAAGTCCTGGCCTGCTGGTCAGCCTATTCGGTCATCACTTCCATTTACACACCCAACAACAAAAGTCTGCGCGATTTCATCAGCGCCCCCAAGGCCAACGGTTACGAGTCAATCCACATCACCACCATGAGTAAAAGCGGGCAGTGGGTGGATGTGCAAATCCGCAGCAGGCGCATGGACGAAATCGCCAAAAAGGGTTATCCGGCCTATCTGAAATACAAAACCCAGGACACAGCAGGCGCAGGCCTTGACGAGTGGTTGAACAAAACCAGGGAGTTGCTGGCTGAAAGTGATGAGGAAGCCGTTAATTTTATTGACGATTTTACCAGGAACCTATTCTCAGATGAGATTATCGTATTCACACCCAAAGGCGACATGATCAACCTGCCCCTGAATGCTACCGTGCTGGATGTGGCCTATGCCATCCACACCGACCTGGGGAATCACTGCATCGGTGCCAACGTTAACCACAGGCTCAGGCCCGTTGACTATGCTGTCAAATCCGGCGACCAGGTGGAGATCATTAAATCGAGGGTGCAGCAGCCCAACGAAGACTGGTTTAAATATGTGGTTACCGCACGGGCCAAGACGCGGATTAAACTGGCCATTAAAAACGAGAGAAAGAAATTCCGCGGCGAAGGGAAAAAACTGCTGGAGAATTATTTTAAGCAGTTGAAACTGGAAAACTCCAAGACCAACATCAACAAGCTGATTGCCGATAAGAAGCTGAACGGCCCCGTTGATCTTTACTACTACCTGGCCAAAGGACAGATCATTTTCAAGGATGTAAAAGAGGTGTTTAATCCCTCCGAAAGTGCAATTAGTTGGATACGCAGTTTCCGCTTTCCGTTCATCAAACAAAAAACACTCCCCGACACCAGGAACCTGAGGAACCCTTCGGTTGAAGAAAGTAAGCTGCCAAAAATCAATGCTGCCGATAAAACCGAGGAGTTTTCTCCGCTGGAATATTCGGTTTCAAAATGCTGCAACCCCATCCCCGGCGACGATGTTATCGGCCTGCTGTTTCCCGGCGAGCCCATTCAGATTCACAAAACCGAATGCGATACGGCCATCAGACTGATGTCGCATTACGGAAAAAATATCGTCAAAGCCAAATGGATGCAAAAGGAAGGGGTGACTTTCCTGGCAGGACTGAAAGTGCAGGCCGTTGACAAGCTGGGCCTGTTGCACCAGATCACCCACGAAATTACAACCGAGTTCGGCTTGAACATCCGCTCGTTCCAACTGGAAAACGTCGAAGGGCTGGTGGACATCAACCTGATGCTCTACGTGAACAGTTCCGAAAAGTTGAACAAACTGATTCAGCGGCTGAAAAAAATAAAAGAGGTGCTGAAGGTATCCCGTTTCAACAAGTTCGATTGAACATCAACCCGCTTCTTATCAGCAGGTTTTTACAAAGCTTTCGGGCGCATCGCTTTGCATGCTGCCGGAAGCCGGAATTGCAGCTGCAATTTTTTTGTAAATATAATTCCTATTTAAACCGTTTAAAAATAAAAATTGTATTTTTACGGCATTAAAACCAAATAAGAGGTATGAAGCCTAACGATAAAAAAGATACCTACGAATCGGTAAAAAAATTGTTTACTGAATATCTCGAATCAAGAGGTCATCGCAAAACACCTGAACGTTACACTATTTTAAAAGAGATTTATGCAACCGATGGGCACTTCGATATCGAGACTTTGTACATTCGTATGAAGAATAACAAATACAGGGTAAGCCGGGCAACACTGTACAACACCATCGAGTTGCTGCTCGACTGCAACCTGGTTACCAAACACCAGTTCGGCAACAACTGTGCCCAGTTCGAGCGCTCGTTCAAATTCAAACAGCACGATCATTTTGTTTGTGTTGAAGACGGCAGGGTGCTCGAATTTTGCGATCCCCGTGTGCAGGAAATCCAAAAATCGGTGGAAGAATTACTGGGCGTAAAAGTTAACTACCACTCGCTGACCTTCTATGGCAAATGTGCCGACCACAATGAACACGGCACCGTAAAAGTTGAGGTCAAATAAAGTTCAGGCCGTGTTACCGCTAATACATTTTACTTACATTTGTTAGCCTAAACCACCCTGTAAAATGCAGGGTTTTTTAATGCAGAAAGTGATGAGGATTGATGTACTTCTGGGCCTTCAATGGGGTGACGAGGGCAAAGGAAAAATAGTGGATGTGCTTACCCCCGGCTACGATATCATCGCCCGTTTTCAGGGTGGACCCAATGCCGGACACACCATTGAGTTCGACGGCAAGAAGTTTGTTTTGCACACCATCCCCTCCGGAATATTTAACAGGGAAACGCTCAACGTCATCGGCAACGGTGTCATTATCGACCCTTTTGTCCTGAAGAAAGAGTTGGCCATGCTGGCCGAAGGCGGGGTGGAAGTTGGTGACAATTTGCTGGTCTCGCGCAAGGCGCATTTGATTTTGCCTACCCACCGTCTGCTGGATGCTGTTTACGAAAAATCCAGGGGCGATCAGAGAATCGGTTCCACGCTAAAGGGAATCGGGCCGGCTTACACCGACAAGGTGAGCCGCAACGGACTGCGTATCGGCGATCTGGAAAGCGATGATTTTGAAGCTAAGTACAGGGCCTCCAGGGAAAGGCACCTGAAAATAGCCCGGCAGTTTACTGAAGATCACCGGGCCATCAGCGTTGAGGGCATGTCTTTTGAAGCTTACGAAGAAGCCTGGATGAATGCGCTGTCCGCGCTGAAACAACTGAAAAAGGTGAACAGCGAGTATTTCCTGAATAAAGCCATGGAAGCCGGTAAGAAAATTCTGGCTGAAGGTGCACAGGGTACCCTGCTCGACATCGATTTCGGTTCCTATCCCTTTGTGACTTCCTCAAACACTACTGCGGCAGGCGTTTGCAACGGGCTGGGCATTGCCCCCAAAAACATCGGAAAAGTTTTCGGTATTTTCAAGGCCTACTGCACCCGCGTGGGCAGCGGCCCTTTTCCCACCGAGCTTTTTGATGAGGCCGGCGAAACCCTGCGCAAAACCGGACGCGAGTTCGGTGCCACTACCGGACGACCCCGGAGGTGCGGCTGGCTGGATATCCCTACCCTTAAATATGCCATCATGCTCAACGGGGTTACCGAACTGATCATGATGAAAGCCGATGTGCTGAGTGGTTTTGCACAGATTAAAGTGGCAACCGCCTACAAACACAAAGGCGTGCTGACCGACGAACTGCCCTTCGATGCCAGCGGTACCACCGAAGCCGTTTACAGCATGAAAAAAGGCTGGGAACAAAACCTGGAAGGGATGACGGAATTCAGCCGGTTACCGGCAGAGCTGAAGGATTACGTCCGCTTCATTGAGGAATCGGTGGGTGTCCCCGTGAAAGTCGTTTCGGTTGGCCCCGACCGCAGTCAGACCATCAGAAAATAAAAAAGGTCCGGTCGGGATTGAAAGTGATCATCGCATTGGCCAGAAAATTCCAGATGGTTACCGCACCGATGGCAAAGATCTTGGCAAAGTAAAAGTTCAGCTTAAAACGGCTCACCAGCAACCACAGGATGAAAGTGTTCAACACCAGTCCGATGAGGGAAATCAGGAAAAACTCGGTAAACTCCACCACTACTTCGGGGTTCGTACTGTTAAAAGTCCAGATGCGGTTCAGGTAGTAGTTGGATGTGGCGGCAGTGGTAAAGCCGATGGCGTTGGCAACGTATTTGGGGATGCGCAGTTTTTCCTTGCAAAGGTAGGTGATGCCGAAATCCACAAAAACACCGGAAAACCCCACTACCCCAAACTTCAGGAACTTCAGTAAAAAGGCTTTTGAAAAAAAACTGTCCATGTTGTCCTGCTGTGGTTTTCGATTCGCGGATTTCCCGTCAGGCAAAGAAGCGGCAAAGGTAAATATTTATAGTCAATGCACAAATGGGGTAGCGTGGTTGTCATCCCGAAGAAAGCTTTCCGCCTGAGGCGGATTGCGTTGAAGTATCCCCTGAGAGAAACCCCTTGCTCCCTGGAGATTCCTCACCGCCTGCGCACAGACTGACCCGCAAGGTTCGGAATGACAGGGGAGAGTTGTCTGGCGACTGTTGTTTAAACAATTCGTGCATTCGGGCCATCAAACCCACCCCGGAAACCACAAATGTGCGAATACGACTATCGCTTGATGAACTTCCGGGTGGTGACTTTTCCGCCGGCTGTTTGTGCCCTCAGAAAGTAAATGCCTGTTCCCAAACCTGAAACATTGACTTCGCGAACACGTTCGGAACTGCCTTCAAGCGTAAGAACATGCTGCCCGGTGAGATTAAAAATCTCAATCTTGGTCCATGGCTCTCCCGAGGCAACCGTCAGTTTTCTGCCGGCAGGATTCGGGTACAGGCTGATCTTCATTTCCTCGCCGGCAGGCGTCTCATCGGTACCGACAAGCTCAGGCGTTTGCAGCTTTTGGTCGGTGTACAAGCGGTACTCGCCGGCGGCAAGGGTGATGGGCGCGTTGACGTCGCTTACTTCGATGGAGTCGCCGGTCCAGTAATCGTACCAGGTTCCGCTTGAATAAAATGCAGGAACAATGTCGCCCTCCACCACATCAAAATTACCCAGTACGACCACGGACATTTCTGCCGAAGTCAGCCTGATCTTTTTCATGGCTCCGTTTAAATCCAGATCGTAGTCGGAAGTTTCAAACACAGCCAGTTCTTTTTTGAGTTTAATCAAACTGCTCCAGGTGTAAAACAGCTTTCGCCGACGCCAGTTGTCCATGTAGTTCCATCGTGGTGGTTTTTCTCCCACGCGACCGTTGTAGTCGATGGAAATGTCGTAACCGCGCTCGCCAAATTGCCAGATCATTTTCGGCCCGGGAATAGTGAAAAGGAAGTTGGCCGCCAGTTCCTGCCTTTGCAGGGCCGTTGCCGTGTCGGTAATATCGTAACTGCCTGATGAGTTGCCCCAGGTCACATTTTTATACATCATCCGTTCTTCGTCGTGGCTTTCCATGTAACCCACCAGGCGTGGCGCACTCCAACCTCTTTTTTGGTACGAGATCCACGAGAAATCCGAATTGCCGCCGTCATTGTAACCCATGCTGGCTTCGTTGTAGTTGTAATTTGAATTACCCCACAACAGCATGCCTTCGCTTGAAAGAATTATTTCCTCCGAGTTGGCTGCAAAATGTTCAAGGATGACGTAGGCTTCGGGCCTGTAGGACCATATCTCGTTTGCCATGCGTGTCAGGATGTCGATGCGCGACTGGTCGAAAGCACCGCCGTCACCGGGTTTGTTGGTAAAGCCTTTGCTGAAATCGAAGCGGTAACCGTCAATTTTGTATTCCTCGATCCAGTAGCGGGTAACCCGGTCAACAAAATTTTTGGTGTCGGGGCTTTCGTGGTTGAAATCGTTACCCCACGAAAACACGGGATTGGGCGAAACGGTGTTGAACCAGGGATTGTCCTCCGCCGGGCGGTTGTTTTCGTTGTCCCAGTACATCATGACCAGCGGGCAGGTGTTGTAGGCATGGTTCAGTACAATGTCCATCACCACGGCCATGCCTCTTTTGTGGCATTCGTCAATGAAAGCCTTGAGCTTGTCCTTTGGTCCGTAATATTTGTCGGGGGCAAAGTAGTAGTTGGGGTTGTAACCCCAGCTCGAGTTGCCTTCAAATTCGTTGAAAGGCATCAGTTCGATCACATTTATGCCGAGACGTTCCAGGTAATCCAGGGTGTCGGTCAGCACCGCGAAGGTGTGGGCGCCGATGAAATCGCGCACGTGCAGTTCGTAAACCACCAGGTCAGTGACAGCGGGTGGGTTGAAATCTTCTATTTCCCAGCTGTAGTTCGTCTGACCCGTCTGGAAAACGGTGGCTATTCCTTTTGTTTTTCCTTCGGGATAATCAATCAGGCCTGGATAGGTGGCGTCGTTGATCCATTTGTCGTTCCAGGGGTCGCTTACCTTGTCGGCATAAATGTCGCCCACACGGATGGTGCCGTCGATCAGGTACTGGTAAATGTATTCCCTGCCCGTTTCCAGGCCGTCAAGTTGCACCCAGAAACGCTTGCCGTCAAAGGATTGTTTCATAAAGTATTCGTTTTCCAACTCCCAGTTGCTGAAATCGCCGATGGCAAAGACATATTCTTTCCCCGGGGCGTAAAGGCTGAGGATGACGGTCTGGCCGTCAATGTAATTGATGCCGTCGATGGTGCCTTCGGGCGGGTCGGCTGTTTCGGTGAGTGGCCGCACAAAATAGTACAGCGAGTCGGCAACCGTAGCTGCGCTGTCTTTTGCTACTGCCCTGATCCAGGTTTTTCCGCTGGTTTCTGCGATGATGTCGTAAGCAAAAGTACTGCCGGTGTCGGCGTACACCAACTGGTCAGCCACGTAAAGAAAAGTGGAGTCAGCATTGTTGGTGTTGCCTTCCACGTGAACCGTGTCGTTCAGTGCAACAATGAGGGGCCGTTCTTCAGGCAAAATGATCTGGATGGCCAGGCCGTCTTCGTAAACGGGATAAAAAATATCGGGAGACGTTTGCTGGTTGCCGTCTGCACTCCTGAAAACAAGACACAACTCCGTGATCTCTGCCGAAGCGCTCACACCGTAAAAACTGCGGATGGAAGGTTCAACTTCCATTTTGTAAAGGTCGGTGCCGATGTTGGTCAGTTTGGGCTGGCTGTTGTTATCGCCCCAGTTGCCGATGACATATTGCCACTGGTTGCCGTTAACGGTAACACCCGTGTGGGCGTAAACATCGCCGGTGTAGCCTTCCAGTCCGGTGCCGGTAGCGTTAAAAATAATGGTGACGGCTTTGTCGGCCACGGGGAAAGGCGGGTCGGTAACGACGACCTGAGCATTGATCTGGTGAATGAAGAGCAGGGCCGCGAAGGCTGCAGTGAGTATTCGTTTCATCTTTTATTTGTTCTGATTAGAAAAGGGATGTTGCAAAAGTAGTTGAAAAACAGACAGGAATTGAGTTTTCTCATGCTGTGTGCCGAAGCAATCAGCAATGAAAGGCCTCCTGCCCGCTCTGCTTTTGATGCAATCGTTTGCTGAAAGTTCCGGCCGGGGGTGAAAGTATCAGCGGATGCCATAAAAAAAGGCTGCCCCTTATGAGACAGCCTCTCCTTTTTGTATTTCAAGCGCCTTTAGTTTTTGATAAACTTCGTTGTCTGGACACCGGTTTTATTGAAAACGCTCAGGATGTAAACACCGGGACGAAGGTCTGACAGGTTCATATTAACCTTTCGTGCGTCAACCTGAATGGAACGAACCATCCTGCCGCTGATGTCGTAAATTTCAACCTTGTTCACATCTTCAACACCGTCGAGGGTGATTTGATCGAATACGGGGTTGGGGTAAACTACATAGGTAAATTCGACTTTGTTATCAAAAATACTGGCTGTAATATCTCCCCAAAGTTTGTTAACGATCATGGCTGTGTCTACGAGGATGACACGGTTGTCACCACCTGCCCATTCGCCGCCGTCCCACGACGGGATGTTGTTTTCAACGATGAAGAACTTGTACTCGTACGTGCCTTTGTACATCGAAAGCATGACGCTGTAAATATTGGGATCTTCTCCGGCTTTCATTTCCAGTTCGGGAATGGTGCCGGGCTGCATCCAACCGGCAAAATTTCCGGTAATGAATATCTTGTCAGTTTCAGTGTCAAGGGTGTCAAGCGGACTTACGTCAACATTAAAGGTGACTAAAACAGGCCTGTTTCCCCAAACGTGGTTGAAAGTAAGGCCATCGAGGAGCAACAGGGTAATGCGATTGTCAATACCGGTCCATTCGCCGAAATCCCAGCTGGCTTCTCCGTTAATTACCCGGAAGAATTTGTACTGGATCATTCCTGAGTCTGCCGCCACTGTGATGGTGTACACCATCGGATCTTCGGTTACCGTCATTTTGTAATTGGCATCAGTGCCCGGTTGTGCCCAATCTGCAAAGCTTCCGGAAATATAGACATCGTCTGTTTCCGGGTTAAAGTCCTCTGCAGTGGTCATGTCAACCGTGAAGGTTACGTTGAACTGGGTTTGCCCCATCAGCCATGTACCAAGCACCATAAACAATAAGAAGGCACTCAGTTTAAAAGTAAATTTTCTCATAATAATTTAAATTAAGTTAAACAATAATTTATCTTTCCTAAATAAAGATTTCTTCTTTAAGAGTGTAAAAGTACAAAAAACCAAACGAAATTATACTTTTCATAAACAGCAAGAGTAATTTTTCATGTTAAAAAGTCTTAACAGGAATTGCCTGAAGACTGCCTTGTGCAACCCCTGTTAAGAGAATTACTTGCAATTATTGTGCCTCAATTGTATAGGTTAAAGTGTTGAGATTAACAATAATTTTATAACTGCCTGCCGATGCCGGTGCCGGAATATTGACCGGGTCGGTGGTTATTTCGTCGGGTCTGTAAACCAGCATACCTGTTGTACTTGTACCGCTTTCGGTAGTGCCCCACTGGGGAGCCCATTCGCCGGAAATCTCCAGGAATTTCATCCCGCCCTCGGCTTTCAGGTTGGTGGTCAGTGTGAAAATGTGAGCCGAGTCTTCAACAAAGGCGATGCCGTTGGTGTTGTCCCAGCCGGCGTCGGTGGCATCGCCCACCAGGTACAGCTCTCCCGATGTCAGGAAAGTTTTGTAGGTGAGCAGCGCCGTGTCAGCCTCGATGTAATAGTTGCCGTCCGCATCGGCTACCTGGATAGCCGGCGGGTCGGGTACGTCCTCGGTGGGACGGTAAACCAGTGGGCCGCCCTCGGGAAGTCCCGTGTCGTCGGTACCCCATTGCGGCGCCCAGAAGCCGAGCATGGATATAAATTTGATGTACTGTCCCGAACCGCCCACGATGGATTCGACACGGCCGAAACGGCCGTCGCCCAACCAGGCCATGGGCAGGGCTGCCGTGTTGTCCCAGCCAACTGTGGTACCGTTGCCCAGCAGGTAAATGGGCTTGATGATCACAATGTCTGCGTAAGGGGTTACCGAAGAAGTATTCACCTCCGAGTTGAGCTCGGAGCCTGCAATGATGGCGCCGTCTTCGTAAGATTTCAGAAACGCACTGACCCTGAAATCCAAGGCATTGGCCGTGCCACCCTCCAGGCCCATGTTGAGCAGGGTGTTGTTCAGGCTGCCAACGGTTGTTTCGTAACTTGTTTCGTTGGTGCTGGCAAGCTCCATGGCACCCTCAAAACTGCTGTCGGCCGTTACCATCTGTAAAGAATAAAAGGTCGCGGCAATGTCGCTGAGATTGTATTCAGCCGGTGTCCAGACAAAAGAGATGACCGAATCGGCATTGTCTTTGGTCAGTACAATACTTGATCCGTCAGCAGGCTCCGTGATGGTAGGAAGCACGGCCTGGCTCATGTCGAGTATGGGGCCGGTTTCCGGCTTTTTGCAGGTTTCAAGCAAAAGAATGCCGGAAATCAGGATGAATAAAAATGCTATTTTTTTCATGTCTTTAACTGTTTTTTTTAATGCTAATAACCCGGGTTCTGAACGAGGTTCGGATTGGCGTTCACGTCAGAATCAGGTATTGGAAAAATGTCAAATTTACTGTCGGTTGCTGTTCCCTGTGCCACATTTCCTTTCCAGGGCCACACATATTCACCGCCGGTGAACTTCCCGAATCTGATCAGGTCGGTGCGGCGATGGCCTTCCCAGTACAGTTCGCGTCCTCTTTCGTCAAGGATGAAGTCTAGGGTCAGCTCGTTTTGTGTGATGTTTCCACTGTCATCGCCATAGGCACGCCGGCGCAACTGGTTGATGTAATCAAGCGCGGTGCCCAGATTTCCGCCACCACCCCTGAGGACGGCCTCGGCATACATCAGGTAGGCATCGGTAAGCCTGAACATGGGGAAATCCGTATCGGGAAAAGTAAGATCCGAACCGCTGGTGCCATCCTGCCTGATATTTCTGAACTTGGTGATGGCGTAGCCGTCCTGGAAGTTACCCACATTGACGATTTCCTTGGTCTGGTTCTCGGTAAAGAACATCGCCCTGCCGTCGGCAGCACCGGTTTCGTCAGGGAATTTGTCAACAAAAGCACTGGTGGTGCGGGTACCGCCCCATCCGCCGTCAATGCCGTAATCGGCCGGACTCATGTCGCCGCCCACTGCGGCATGGATGATGAAGGTCGTACCGCCCCAGGTTTGGGTGTTCAGCCCGTCAAAAGCGATGGGGAAAATTACTTCCGGCGAAAGATCGTTGTCAGCCAGGAAAATATTTTGGTAAACCGGATCGAGTGTGTAGCCCGAATTGATCACTTTTACGGTGTAATTCAGCGCCTTGTCGTACATGGCCGTACCGGTGTACACTTCTGCGTTGAGGTAAAGTTTTGCCAGAAGCATCCAGGCAGCAGCTTTGTCAACTCTTGCGTACTCGTTGGACAAGGGGTCTTTCAGTTCGTTCTCGATCTCCAGCAATTCGCTTTCGATGTAGCTGAACAGGTCGGCCCTGTTGGTCTGCGGCGGGAAAAACGCCCCGACAGGGTCGTTCTCGGTCACGAAGGGCACGTTGGCGAACAGGTCAAGCGCATGCCAGTAACTGAGTGCCCTCAGGAAACGTGCTTCGGCACGGAAGAAGCCGATGTCCTCCCTCAACTGGCCCTGGACACCGCGATCGTCCAGTTTGGTGTCGGTGGTTTCGCGGATGTACTCGTTACAGGCCGAAACCTGATAGAAAATCCGGTAATAAAAAGCTGTGATGAATACATCGCTGGCGCCCCAGGTCTGGGCGTGAAAGTTTTTGATGGTCTGGTCGTTCCAGCTAATGATGGCCTCGTCGGTGGTGAGTTCCTGGTGGTACCAGTAACCGCGCAGGTACTGGCCGAAGCCTTCATCAATACCACTGATGTCGGGCTGACCTGCAGGGCCATTTTGTCCCGAAACGGCAAGACCGGCGTAGAGTTTAGCCAGGATGGCTTTGTACGAAGCGGGGTCATCGAAAACCTGGGCTGCGGTTACCTCATCGGGGTCGATGGGAAGCGTGTTGAGGTCCTTGATACAGCTTGTGTTCAAAGTCACAAGAACTGTAATTGCAATGAATATATTTAAAATCTTTTTCATGATCCTGTCAAATTTAAATAGTCGTTAAAATACAAGGTTAACACCCAAAACGTAAGCGCGGGGGCGTGGATAGATATTGTTGTCGATGCCGGAGAAGATTTCCGGGTCCAGCCCTTTGTAGTTACTGATGACAAAGGCATTGTTCACCGTAAACGAGAGGCGCAGACTTACCCTGCTCTCGCTGATGTTGGAGAACAGGTAACTCAGTGACATATAGTCCATCCTGAAGAAAGAAGCCTCCTGGACGTAGTAGTCGGAGAGGTAGCGCGGGTGTTCAAAATCGGTTTCGTAAACGTAACTGGCAATATTGCTCAGGTAGGGGCCTTCGGGGCGGAACAGCCTTTCGTAAACGCCGTTCTCCGATTCAACGTTGTTGTAAACGTAATTGTCGAAATTAGCGCGTCCGCTTAATGAAAAGTCCCAGTTCTTGTACCTTAACCTTGAATTGATACCCAGATAAAAGGTGGGCGTGCGCGACTTGTACTGATACCTGTCGGCGTTGGTGATGACCCCGTCGCCGTTGCGGTCAACGTAAAGTCCCTCGATGGGTTTTCCGTTTTCATCGTAAACCTGTTCAAAAACAAAGTAGGAGTATGCGGGATAACCGACGCTGTTGATTTGAATGTTATTGCCGACACCACCTGAAATGCCACCGACAAAATCCCCCAGGTAATCCGGGTCGTCGGAAGCGGTGAGCTTGGTGATCTTGTTTTTGTTGTATGTGGCATTCAAACCAATGTCCCAGTACCAGTTTTCGGTTACTACCGGACGTGTCATGATGGAGAACTCGACACCCGTATTTTCCATGTTACCGACATTTGTCAGCAGGTAATTGGTCAGGTTGGAACCTGCCGGCAAGGGTGTAAAGTTGATGAGGTCTTTGGTTTTTCTTTTGTAAATATCCAGTGAGCCGTAATACCTGTCGTCGGCAAAACCGAAATCAATGCCGATATTCCAGGTTTCCGTTTCCTCCCATTTGATGTCGCCGGCATAGCCTTCGGCCCGGAGGGTCTGATAGAACATGGGATTGCCGTTTTCATCGTAGCCAAACTGGTAGTTGGCCGTGGGCTGGCTTGCCGTGTAGCGGGGCAGGTAGGGGAAGTCGTTGTTTTCCTCAAGTGCCTGCTGTCCGGTAATCCCCCAACCCAGTCTGAGTTTAAGTTGTGAAAGCACTTCAGAGTCGCGCAGCCATTTTTCTTCGTTGATCTTCCACCCCAGTGCAATGGAGGGGAACAGCCCCCAGCGGTTGTCTTCCGAAAACCTCGAAGTCCCGTCCTGACGAACGGTGGCTGTCAGCATGAACCTGTTGTCGAAAGTGTAGTTGAACCGGCCGAAGAAGGAAACCAGGTAGTATTCCGTGCGGTCGTCGTAAGTATTCCTGATGAGCGTATCGCTGGGACGGTGGGGGATGTTTTGGTTAACCCCTGTTTGTTTCCGCCAGAAATGTTGCCAGGAGTAGCCTCCCAGGACTACGAAATGGCTTTTGATGGACTCAGCATATTTGTCGTAAGTGATGTAAAAATCAAGCAGGTCGTTTCTGCGTTCCTGATCGTAGGAGTTGTCCGTGCCGCCACCGTTCTTGCCATCGTAAACCCATGCTGCGTAATAAGGAGCGTAAACCGTACCATTACTCCATGAACGGTCGATGACGAGGTTCAGCGTAAATTTCAACTCGGGCAGCGGGTGCAGTTTGTAATCGAACTTGACATTTCCTACAAATGAGGTAACCTTCGATTTGTCTTCTTTCAGATTCAACAACGCAACCGGATTTGTTGTTGCCAGTTTTACCGGTGATCCACCGTCCTGCAACCAGGCGTAGTAGCCGCCGTAGTCAATGGTGTCGTAAACTTCCGACTGGTCGGGCAGCGGAACGATGTAGGTCGAGTCGCTGGTGACCGGTTTGGTGGGATCGAACTGAAGTGCCCCGCCGATGGCGCCGCGGTCAGCAAAGCTGTTGTTGGTTTGGCCGAACTGCCCGTTCAGGCTGATGACCAGGTGGTCGTCAAACAGGCTGGGAGCAAGCGAAAAGCCACCGGTAAAGCGGGTGAAATTGTCATTCAGCAGTATGCCGTCCTGGTTGGTGTAGCCCAGCGAAACCCTGTAAGGCATGTGCTTGGCGGCACCCTTTGCGCTCAGATAATGGTCCTGGCTAAAGGCGGTCTTGAAGATTTCATTCTGCCAGTTGGTGTAAAGATTGTTGCTGTCAAGCAAACTCAGGGCAGAGCCGGGAATGCGTCCGTCGGCAACCCTTCCGTCCAGCAGGGAACGGAACTGGTTGGCATCCAGCACGTCGATGGTACGTGTTGGCGTAAAGGCCGAGAATTTACCGTCGTAGGTAAACTGAAGCGGCTGGCCCTGTCTGCCCTTTTTGGTGGTGATGATGATCACACCGTTGGAAGCCCTCGAACCGTAAATTGCAGTAGCGGAAGCATCCTTGAGCACGCTGAAGGACTCAATGTCGTTGGGGTTGATGTTATTCAGCGGGTTCCTTGCGCCGTTGACGCCATCACTGTTCATGGGAACACCATCGATAACAATCAGGGGGTCGTTCAATGCGTTGAGCGAAGCACCGCCGCGGATACGGATGGTAGCGCCTTCGCCGGGAGCACCGCCGCCACTGACCACCTGTACACCGGCAATCTTGCCGGCAATCAGGTTAACGGACGAGGTAATCTGTCCCTGGTTGAATTCCTTGGACGAAATGGCTGTTACCGCACCCGTGGCATCGTCTTTTTTCTGGCTGCCGTAACCGATGACCTGCACTTCATCCAGTCCCATCGATTCGCTTTTCAGGGCTACATTGACAACCGATCCGGGTGAAACCAGGATTTCTTCCGGGCTATAGCCAACATACGAAATTACCAGCGTAGTGTTCGGGCTTACCTCAATGGAAAAAGTGCCGTCCATATTGGTCGAAGTACCTGTTGTGGTGCCCTTGATCACAATTGTTGCGCCGGGCAGTGTGGTTCCGTCATGCACATCGAAGACCTTGCCGGTCACCGTGCCGGTTTGCGCCAGCAGGGATGCTGCACCTGAGAGGAGCAACACCGTGAGCAACATAATTTTTACGGGTAGATGTTTAAGCATAGTTCTAACTGTTTAATGATTGATTTCTATGGTTTTTTGTTATTTTCGGTCTTGTTTATCAACATCCAAAAATAAGTATTTCATCAATACTATTTTTAATCTCCCAAAGCCGGTTAAATCCATTGCTGCTACTCCATCCCCGGTTCTGATCTAAATCACAGAAAGAGAGTAGGTTGAGCATACTGTGGACAGGTCTCCCGAAAGTTCGTAAAACCATCCATCCGGCAGCCCGTACATGACCGCAAACGTTTTAAACCGTCGTTTCTCAGTAGTTTGCAGGCAATTTGTCTGCTTGGTTAAGATTTCTTCCGGAACTGCCTGCAACAGCAGTTCTGCCAGCCCTTGCCGGAGCCGGTTTCAGGCTGCTAAAAAAGCTTGCCGGTCAGGGCCTTCCAAACCGGAGGCCGTAACTGTCAGGCATCAGAAATACTTGAACCCCTGATAACCAATTCCGTTTTCAGTGTATGTTTTTCGGGTGTGTAGGCAAAGTTGTCGGACTTGATGCGCCGGATGAGAATTTCAGTAGCTTTCTTGCCCAACTCGTAACCGAACTGGTCAACCGAGCTGAGTTCGGGTTCGCAGATTGAGGCGCTGCGGCTGTTCTCGAAACCCACGATCTTGAGTTCTTCCGGGACGGCGATTCCCAGCAATTTGGCG
>JAJRWG010000035.1 GCA_024276895.1 Bacteroidota bacterium | reverse complement strand
CAATATTACCGTATCCAGTCCCTACAATGACGCCGGCCTTGATCTGGGCATCTGGATCGACTTTAACCGCGACGGTGACTTTCACGATGTTGGCGAGCAAGTACTGTGCGATGTTGACAATGGAGGTGTAGGAACGTTTAGTATTTCCATACCTCCCGATGCTGATGTGGGAAGCACAAGGATGCGCCTGAGGATGAAGTACTGGGAACCCGACTGCACCTCCACCGGAAGAATGCCTAACGGAGAGGTTGAGGATTACACGGTCAACATCCAGACAGCGCCCACTTCGTGGAATGGCGTTAACAGCAACTGGAACGACACGATTAACTGGCCCAACGGCATCTTGCCTACGCCGGCCTACAAAGTAACGATCCCATCTTCACCACCAAACGGGATTTTCCCGGTCATCCAAAGCGGAACCAATGCAAAGTGTTATACCCTCATCTTACAAAGCGGGGCAACCATCACCGTAAACGGAACACTGGAGGTGGAAAAATAAAGCCGGGCGACCTTCAGTTTGTTTTCCGGCAGCCAAAAAAACAGTAATTTCACCCTGTTTTAAAACCAATGCGGACTTATGAAAAAGCAATGGTCACTGCTCATTGTGGTTTTTGCCGTCATCCCGCTTTTTGCATCCGAACGGGTAAAAATAAATGCCAATCAGCCAAAACCGGCTGAAGTAACTCTGCTTAGCTCCAAAGCCGGTGAAACCACCCTCCGTTTCAGCCTTAAAGGTTTCCGGAGGCAAATTGTTCAAACACCCCAAGGCGAGGCCTGGCTGGTGAGCACAGAAACAGGAGGAAGTAATTTGAAAGAAGGGTATCCCGACCTGCCTGTTTTTGCCACGTCAGTCATCATTGCTGCAAAAGCTAAGATGCAGGTTCAGGTCGTTTCG
This sequence comes from Bacteroidota bacterium, assembly GCA_024276895.1. Lineage (GTDB taxonomy): Bacteria > Bacteroidota > Bacteroidia > Bacteroidales > F082 > B6-G9. The sequence continues at coordinate 7,291 of JAJRWG010000035.1, read as the reverse complement.
GCCCGATACAAAGCCTTCGACAATGTTTTGGTTGCCCCGTCAAAAGGGAATGTTCTCCGTTCTGCCAACCCGGAAGACCTGCCTTATGAATTCGGCCCTGTTTATAAAAGGGACACTTTTTATCACGGCCGGCTTGCACGCTTGCGCAACCCATACATTCTTCGCGACTTTCGCGGACAAACGGTTTTGTTCCAGCCGTTTCAATACAACCCCGTCACCCGCACCCTCAGGGTTTACTACGAACTTGTGGTCCGGCTTGTTGCGACGGGTTCTTCAAAAACGAACACACTTTCTGACGAGGGAACCCCTGAAATCATTACCCGCCAATTCGACCGGGTTTACCGTCGTCATTTTCTGAATTACGGTGTCGTCAACAATAGACAGGAAGCAGTTAAAAAAGAAGAAGGAAATATGCTGATCGTTACCGACGGATGTTTCATTCCGCAACTGCAACCCCTTGTCAAATGGCGCCGGCAGTGCGGCAGGAAGGTGGAGGTCGTGGATGTGAGCACCATCGGCGGAGCAGAAGAAATCAGGCAGTTTGTGGCTGCTTACTACAACAGCAGGGGGCTGACCTACCTGCTGCTTGTTGGCGATGGGAGTCAGCTACCCCCTCTGATAAGCGGCGGGAATTACTCCGACAATGCTTACGCCTTTGTGGCAGGAAACGATCATTACCCGGAATTTTTCGTGGGACGGTTTTCTGCCCAGGACACCAACCAGGTTAAAACCATGGTAAAGCGAACCATTGATTACGAAAAGTACCCCCTCGCCGATACGGCCTGGTACAGTCGTGCCATCGGAATTGCCTCCGTCATGGGGCCGGGTGACAAGGGCGAAACCGATTACGAGCACCTGCGCAACATTGCCGACAACAAATTATTGCCGTTTACCTACACGGTGGCTGGTGAGTTTTTTGACGGCTCACAGGGTGGCAGTGACGAGGACGGCAACCCTACTGCCGCCATGATTCAGCAAGCAGTCAACTCCGGTGCAGGCATCATCAACTACACCGGCCACGGCAGCCTGCTGGGCTGGACAAGCTCCGGATTCTCGATCGAAAAGGTGAACGAACTGGAAAATACCGGAAAACTTCCCTTCATTTTTTCGGCAGCCTGTGGCAACGGCGATTTTGTCAACAAAACCTGTTTTGCAGAAGTCTGGCTTCGTGCCGAAAAAAACGGTCAACCTGCCGGTGCGGTGGCCGTCCTGATGTCAACCGGCGACCAAAGCTGGAACCCGCCCATGCGCGGGCAGGACGAAATGATCAGCATTTTGGCTGAAAGCTATGAGAACAATGTGAAACCGACTTTTGCCGGCATTGCCATGAACGGCTGCATGAGAATGAACGATGTTTACGGCTCTGCGGGTGAAGAGGTTACCGACACCTGGACTGTTTTCGGCGACCCTTCGCTGAGCCTCCGCACAGCTTCGCCGGCAGCGATGAAGGTCTCCCACCCTTCTTCACTGGCGTGCAACGATTCTTCTTTGGTTTTCAACTGCGATGCCGAAGGAGCACGCGCTACACTGAGCCTGGACGGGCAGATTCTGGCGACAACGGTCTCCCGCGGCGGTTCCGGCCTGCTTAATTTCAGTTTGCCCTGCCGGCCGGGCTTTGTCGATTTTGTTGTTACCGCTTTCAACCGCAAGCCCTACCTTACCACCATTAAACTGCGTCCCGGCAACTGGCCCGGAACGGTTTACGGAGGGGTCGGGGAAGACAACACTTCCGGGTCCGGCACCGGTTTGACGGCCTTCCCAAACCCGTTCGGCAACATCGTGAACATTGTTGTGCAGGTTCGCGAAGGGACAGCTTTCCTGCTTGAGATTCGCAATTTGTCGGGGCAAACGGTCAACACTTTGTCGGGCGAAAACAAAAAAGGCGGAAAACTGCATTTTGAGTGGGATGCTGCGGGCCGCGAACCGGGAATTTACTTCGCCACACTCAAAACCAAAGGCAAAACCATCACCAAAAAGCTTGTGCTGCTGCGATAAACCGGCAATTGAGCTTTCACCGGACGGAAGGATTTTAAATCAGCTCAGGCTGTCCAGTACATCTGCGATTCCATCTGCATCCATCCCGCATTTCCGGTAAAGCTCTCCCTGGCTTCCGTGTTCAACAAAACGATCGGGAACGCCCAGCGAGGTAATTGAAGCAGTGTAATTGTGCCGGCTTTTGAAAGCCGTAACAAGTTCAGCCAGCCCGCCCTGCAGTACGCCGTCCTCAAGGGTGAGGATTTTTTTGTATCGCATGAAAACATGATGGAGCAACTCCTCATCGACAGGCTTGAGAAAACACAGGTCGTACAGACCGGCTTCTCTGTTCTTCAACTGACTGATGGCCTGCAAAGCAAAATTCCCGGCATGTCCGATGCTTAGGATAGCTGTTTTTGTGCCCTGCAGGATTTGTTTACCTTTCCCGATTTCAAGTTGCTGGAATGCTGTTTTCCTGCCTTTCAGCACCCCCCGGCTACGCGGGTAGCGGATGGCGAAGGGGCCTTCTTTATAGTTTGCCGCCGTAAACAAAAGGTTGCGGAAGTCGGTTTCGTTGAGGGGTGCAGCCACCACCATATTGGGGATGGTGCGCAGGAATGCCAAATCAAAGATCCCGTGATGGGTAGCGCCGTCCTCCCCCACCAGACCAGCCCGGTCCACACAAAAAACCACCGGTAGTTTTTGCAGGGCCACGTCGTGGATCACCTGGTCGTAGGCACGTTGCAGAAAGGTAGAGTAAATGGTGCAGAAGGGCTTGAAGCCTTCGGCGGCAAGTCCGGCAGCAAATGTAACGGCATGCTGTTCGGCAATACCGACGTCGAAAACGCGGCCGGGTAGTTTCTTCATCATCCCGGTCAGTGCCGAGCCCGTGGTCATGGCCGGGGTAACGGCAACAATCTTTGCGTTTTTTTCAGCCAATTCAGTGATGGCCCGTCCAAAGACTTCCTGATAAGTGGGCGGGCCTTCGTCAGTTGTTTTTTGAATCCTGTCGCCGGTTTTCCGGTCGAAACGACCGGGTGCGTGGTAAAGAATCTGCTGCTGTTCGGCCTTCTCAAAGCCTTTGCCTTTGGTGGTCATCACATGGAGCAGTTTCGGGCCCGGCACATCCTTGATTTCCTCCAGGACCTTTGTCACCTGCAGCACATCGTTGCCGTCCACAGGCCCGAAGTATTTGAAATTGATGGCGTGAAACAGGCTGCGGCTTTTCAGCACAGAGCCCTTGATGACCCCCACATTGTGGTCAATGGCAATACCGTTGTCGTTAAGTACCACCAGGATGTTGGCATTTGCAACACCGGCATTGTTCAGTCCTTCGACAGCCATTCCTCCGGTGAGGGCTCCATCACCGATCACCGCAACATGCCGGCGGTCATTTTCCCCTTTCAGTTTCGAAGCGGTGGCCATCCCCAGAATAGCAGAGATGGAAGTGGAGGCATGGCCCGTCCCAAAGGCATCGTACTCACTCTCGGCCCGCGCAGGGAAACCGGAGATTCCCTTGTTTTGCCTCAAAGTACTGAAAACATCTTTCCTGCCGGTGAGTATTTTATGGGCATAGGCCTGATGGCCCACATCCCACACCAGTCTGTCGTATGGGGTGTTAAGCACGTAATGAAGTGCTACGGTCAGTTCCACCACCCCCAGGCTGGCTCCCAGGTGTCCCGGTTTGGCCGACACCACATCCAGTATAAAGCTGCGCAGCTCGGCAGACAATTGCGGCAACCGGCCGGGGTCCAGCTTTTTTAAATCGGCAGGAAATTGAATGCCGGAGAGCAGCGTTCCTTGGTTCGGGCTCATGAAAAGGAATTAAAAAGCAAAAGTAACAAAAGCCCTTGAAAAACCCTCACGAAACAAACACGAGCAAGCTTGCAGGCGCTTTCTGCAAGTGCCATGATGTCAGCGCAATGGGTTTTCTCTGGCCAAAATGTCCCGCTTTGGCGAATGGAATAATTTTTGGCGATGGCTAATCCAATGAATAAAATGTTGCCGGGTTAAAAAAAACGGTCAAAAATAATAAACCAGCTAATGGATTACATTGATTATTACAAAATACTGGGAGTCAGCAGGAATGCAACGGCAGAGCAGATCAAGAAGGCTTACCGCAAACTGGCACGAAAGTACCATCCCGACGTCAACCCCAACAACAAAGCAGCCGAGAAGAAATTCAAAGAGATCAACGAAGCCAACGAAGTGCTGGGCAATCCTGAAAACCGGAAGAAGTACGACAAATACGGCAAGGACTGGAAGCACGCAGAGGAGTTTGAAAAAGCCCGTCAGCAACAGCGGCAGTACCAGGGTCAGGCCCGGGACTTCGGACAGGCTCACAGCCCGTTTTCGGAGGATGACTTTTCCGATTTCTTTGCTTCGATGTTTGGCGGCGGCACCCGTTCGGGCAGGCGTACCGTACGTTACAAAGGCCAGGACTACCACGCCGAATTACAGCTCGGCCTCAGGGAGGTGTACAAATCCCACAAGCGGGTGCTGACGGTTGACGGAAAAAATATCAGGCTGACCATCCCCGCCGGGGTGGAGAACGGTCAGGTCATCAAAATCAAAGGACACGGCGGAAAAGGCATCAACGGGGGACCCGGCGGCGACCTGTACATCAGGTTCACCATCGTCAACAACACCCCTTTTAAAAGAGATAAAAACGATTTGCACCTGACTGCCGACCTGGACCTGTACACCGCCGTGCTGGGCGGCGAGATCACTGTTGAAACCATGGACGGAAAGGTGAAACTGAAAGTCAAACCCGAAACACAGAACGGCACCAAGGTCAAATTGCGGGGCAAAGGCTTCCCGGTTTACAAAAAGGACGGCGTGTTCGGCGATTTGTACATCACCTACCGGATAAAGATCCCCACAAAGCTTTCCCCGAAGGAAAAAGCCCTGTTCACTGAATTGTCAAAACTGAGATGAAAATGGAAACAAGAGATATCATACCCGTTCGTCAACTTTGTGTGCATTACGAAATCCCCGATAGTTTTTTCGAGCTGTTGAGCAGCTACGAGCTGATTGAAACCGTCCGGCGCAGCGACGAACAATGCATCCCCAAAAGCCAGATCGGCAAGCTTGAAAAGATCATCAGGCTGCACTACGAACTCAACATCAATTTCGAAGGGCTGGACGTCATTCTCCGCCTGCAGGAACAAATCATGGAATTGCAGGACGAAGTCAACCACTTGCGCAACAAGCTGGCGTTTTACACTTCAGACTGAGCGGACTTTACAACCAAAAGGGGAAAACGGCTTTCCGTTCTTTGGGATAATCGTCAAATCTTTGGTTGTACCACCGGTGGTGGTCGAGGGCACGGGGCAGCAGGTTGGCCACCGTCCATAGCGCAAACGAAAACGAAGGCAGGCACCAGCTCATCATGGCCCAGCCCGCCCACTCAATCATTTCGCCGAACAAATTGGGTGAAGAAATGTAATTGAACAATCCGCCGTGCGGGATGTAGTACCCTTTTTTCCCACCCTTACGCAGGTTCAGCAGGGTCTGGTCGGACGTAATGTTGATGTACATTCCCGTAAAAAACAAAACAAGCCCGGCGATGAAACGCGGGTCGTAAAACCAGGAGTTGTCGTAGGCAGGACTCAGTGTGCCGAACCAGTAACCGTTGAAAAAACCGTTGGCGTAATTAAAAAACACCGCCAGAAAAACGATGACCCACGGCATTCTCTTTCCGTTGCTTTTGATTTGAAGGGGGAAAATAAATACCCTGTTGAAATAATGAAGCATGAACAGGGCGTAGAAAAAATAAACTGCGAGTGATTTTACTCCGTCACCGGTAAAGAAATACCACGAAAAGACGATAACCACCGGTGCCTCCATGAGGAACCATCCCAGGCGGTTTTTCAGCATGGGCCCCCAGGTATCGGTGGTGTGCCTGCCGTAGGGGGCGGTGACTCTCAACAAAAGAAAAAACGTCAGCACAGCCAGTGCAATCCAGATGTACAACAGCTTAAAGAACAGGGTTTCTGAAATCATCGGCTAAAGATAATTATTTTCTACAAACCAGTCGATGGTGTCTTTTAAGGTTTCCTCCAGCGGACGTGGATTGTGGCCCAGCTCGCGGGCAGCTTTAGCGTAAGATATCTTCCGGTTGCCCGACTGGAGGATCGTCAGCGAGTCGTTGGTGTACAGTGGTTCCCGTCCGCTGAGCTTCGACCATGCATGAATAAATGGAATTCCCGCGCGTACCAGCCAAAGCGGCAGCAACTTGTTTTTCAGCTTCAGATGGTTTGCCGCGGCAAAACGGTCTGCCAGTTCCTTTAGTGTTGTCCATCCGCCCGAAAGGATGTAACGCTCGCCGTTTCTGCCGTTTTCGATGGCCGAGATGGCTGAGCTGACCACATCGCGCACGTCCACCCAGTCGTAACCCCCGGGGATCAGCGCGGGCAAAGTGTTTTTATACAGTTTGATGAGCATCTGACCCATGAGTGAGGGCTTGAAATCGCAAGGCCCGATGACCGAAGTCGGGTTGAGTACCACAACCTCGAAGTCGTCAGAACTTTGCTCAAGCACCCATTTTTCCGACACCGCTTTTGAACGCTCGTAAAAGATGTCCGACTGGAGAACCAGTTGGCGCGTTTCGTCCATGGGCTCGTCCGAAGGTTTGTACTCCAGTGCGTGGATGGAACTGAAATGGATGAACTTTTTCACGCCTGCGTTGCGCGCGACTTGCAGCAGGTTCCGGGTGCCCTCCACATTGGTTTCAAACAACTCCTCAAACGACAGGGAGCCGATTGAAATCCGCACCGCGAGGTGAAAAACGACCTCAGCGCCCCGGCAAAGTTTTTCGAGGGCAGCTTTATCGTGCAGGCTGCCTTTTACGACCTCCACGTCCAGGTGCTGAAAGGCCCGTTGGTCGTGGTATTGCAATACACTGACCCGGTGTTCCCCTTCGGCCAGCAATGCGCGAACCAGGTTACAGCCAATGTGCCCTGAAGCTCCCGTTACCGCTATCTTCATAAACCCTGATTTGAAAAAAGCGGCAAGTTAAGAAAATTAGCAATACCTGTTTTTCAGAATTATCAGCGCCAATAAATCATTCATGCCATCCATTTAAAAAATTTTCTATTGTTTTATTAAACAGATCAGGGTTATCAAGGTTTGCGAAATGCCCTGTGTTTTCCAATTCGATCAGGTTGAAATTGCCTCTTACTTTAAAGGTCTCAATAGTGCTTTCAAGTACTTTATTGATTTCTTTGTCTTTATCTCCTCTGATTATTTGAGCCCGATGGTGAGTGTTTTTTATCACGTCCAAATAATCAAAATTGCCTAAATGTGGTATTATATT
>JAJRWG010000034.1 GCA_024276895.1 Bacteroidota bacterium | reverse complement strand
AATCCCGATGAGTTTGATGAAGCGTTTGCCCGGGCCTGGTTTAAGTTGACGCACCGCGATATGGGCCCCCGGACCACCTACCTGGGCCCGGAAGCCCCGACCGAAGATTTGATCTGGCAGGATCCCATACCTGTGGCAGACTACGAGATGATCACGGCGCAGGACATTGAAGCCCTGAAAAAGAAAATCTTAAATTCGGGCTTGACGATCAGCGAAATGGTGACCACGGCCTGGGCTTCGGCCTCCACTTACCGCAACTCTGACCGAAGGGGCGGGGCCAACGGCGCCAGAATCCGTTTGGAGCCGCAAAAAAACTGGGAAGTGAACAATCCGCAGCAGCTGGCAAAAGTGCTGGGCGTGCTGGAGCAGATCCGAAAAGAGTTCAATGAGAAATCAGGTGCACGACAGGTTTCCATGGCCGACCTGATTGTTTTGGCCGGCAATGCTGCCGTGGAAAAGTCCGTCGCCAATGCCGGTTACGATTTTAAAGTGCCGTTTACCCCCGGCCGTACCGACGCCACGCAGGCGCAAACCGATGTGGCTTCTTTTAACCTCCTGGAACCCATGGCCGACGGCTTCCGCAACTATTTGAAAACGCAGTACACCATTTCCACCGAAGAACTGCTCGTTGACAAAGCCCAGTTGCTGACCCTGACGGCGCCGGAAATGACCGTGCTGGTGGGAGGAATGCGGGCCCTGAACGCCAATTACGATGGCAGCAGGCACGGAATCTTCACCGACGACAAGGACAAACTTACCAACGGGTTTTTTGTGAACTTGCTTGATATGAGTACGGTGTGGGAACCCGTTTCGGATACAAAAGAAGAATTTATTGGCAGGGACAGAAAAACAGGTGAGAAAAAATGGACGGCCACCCGTGCGGATTTGATTTTCGGTTCGAATTCCGAATTGCGGGCGCTGGCCGAATTTTATGCCGGCGATGATGCCCGGGAAAAGTTTGTGAAAGATTTTATCGCTGCCTGGAACAAGGTTATGAACCTTGACCGCTTCGATGTAATGTATCAATAAAATCTTCCGGAATCGTCAGCGCGTGAGCCGGGCTGTTTGTCGAAACCAATGTTTGTGAAGGCAGATGAGCGTTGGCACAAAATGCCTTCCGGATGAAAAACTGCAAAGCGGGATGTCTTAAATGGATGTCCCGCTTTGTTTTGTTGTATTTCTGAGGTTGGATGATGTTTTATTTTCTTTTCAGTTCGTCTAAAGTTTTTCCTTCTTTATTTTTCCATTTCGTCCAACCATTAGTCGATCGGCCTAAAATAACGCCGCCAGCCGTACTTGGTGAGTTAAAAACATAATCCTGTACAAATTCATAATTTCCATTTTTCTCAATTAATATTTCGTTTTGAACAAGTTTATGCCGAAGGTTGATTAAATATTCATGGCATGAAGGAACAACATCTTTTTTTACTTGTGATCCTTTAAATACAACAAACCCGTCATCTATTAAGTCTCCTTCGGCTTTGACGTTACGACCATTCAAAAATAGTAGACCTTTGGAAGTTGCCTGTTCTTTTCCAATTTTATCGTAAACAGGAAAGCCAAGTGTAGAAAGAAGTATTTTTATTGTATCAAAGCTGTCGAGTAAATCAGCTTCCATTGATTCCGTGACAAAAGGTTTACTGGGTACAGTCAGGTTATCTGTTTCGTACCGATTCGTTTCCTTTGCTTTTTCAATTGCAATGTGTTCCAAATATTTTGCGTGAGATTTTGTAAAAGCATTAATCTTTGACACCATGACAACCGCATAATTCCAGAATTCCTTAGTCCTATTATGTTGCCGTAGCCTGTCCAGACAATCTTCAGCTTCTCCTATATAAACAATGGGTTTTGCTTTTTCATCTGATTCCCCGAAAAGAAAATATATTCCAACATTGTTTAACTCATTTCTTGTTGCGATATATTCAAGCTTGTTACGTGGAACTAAAACAGCTTTCACAACTCTGTTCGTAATTTCAGCAATTTTTACACTGCGTGGCGAGCCGTCCGGAAGAAATATCTGTATAGTTTGCGGTCTGTTCATTTGGTTTATCTTTAAATGATATTCATCTCTTTCTTCCCAACAAATGTACTGAATAATGCATAAGATCAAATCCTTTTCGTTTTCTGTTCATATTCATGCATTTGAAGACAAGCGCCGAAAGTTAAATATCACTATTCGGATTTTAGCAAAACACCATTCTCCAAAACCAATTGAAACACTATTTTTGCAAAAAAACTGAACCATGGATTTAAGTAAGATCTTATCAATTGCCGGCAAGCCCGGTTTGTATAAAATGGTCGGGGAAACCAAGAACGGGCTGATCGTGGAATCGCTGACGGATGGCAAAAAATCGCCGGCATTTTCCCACGAGCGTATCAGTTCGCTCAAAGAGATCAGCATCTACACCGAAAGCGATGACATTGCTTTGTGGAAAGTGCTCAAAGAACTGAAAGAAGTACAGGACGGCAAGCCGGTGGATAACCCCAAAAAGGCAAGTGCCGGCCAGCTGAAATCCCTTTTTAAACAGGTGATTCCCGACTATGACCAGGACTCGGTGTACGTGTCCGACATGAAAAAAGTTTTCAGCTGGTACAACCTGCTGCTGGAAAAAGACATGCTGGATTTCAGCGAACAGGAAGCCGAAGAGAAGGAGTTGGAAGAGGGGAGCGGGGAGTTGGAAGATGGAAGTCGGGAGCCGGAAGATGGGAGTCAGGAGCCGGAAGATGGGAGTCGGGAGCCGGAAGATGGGAGTCAGGAGTTGGAAGAAGGAAGTGATAAAACGGACAACTAACGCCGGGCAAGACCTTCCAGTGTCCGCCGGAGGCCGAACCTGGAAGCGTCTGATTCCACAGTCACCCGTAAACTGTCAAGCAACCCCATGAAACGTGTCCAGGATTTTAAATTAAAAAGTTACCGCCGGCTGAACAGGGAGAACTACATCCTTACCCTGCAGGGCGATTATCTGGAAAAAGACATGCACCCCGGTAATTTTGCGGAAATTCAGGTGCCCGGTTTGCCGGAAGTCTTTCTGCGGCGGCCCATTTCCATCCTCGACTTTGACCCCGCGAAAAAAACCATCAGCTTTTACATCAAGGCCATCGGCAAAGGCACACGGCAACTGGGCCGGCTGGCCGAAGGCGATACCGTGAACATCGTTTACCCGCTGGGGAATTCGTTTTCCGTCCCCCGGAAAGGAAAAGTTCTGATCGTGGGCGGCGGCTCGGGCATTGCGCCCTTTGTGCTGCTGGGCCGGGCACTGCAACAGCAAGGTGTTGAAACCACTTTCCTCATCGGCGGAAGAACCCGGAACGATATTTTCCTCACGGAAGAATTCAGCCGCTACGGCACCGTGCTGGTCACCACCGAAGACGGCAGCCGGGGCGAAAAAGGATTGGTCACCGGCCACAGCCTGTTTGCCGGAAGCATGAATTTCGACCGGATTTACACCTGTGGTCCCGACCCCATGATGAAAGCCGTGGCACGACTTGCCGGACAGCGCGGCATCGACTGCGAAGCCTCACTGGAAAACCTGATGGCCTGCGGCATCGGTGCCTGCCTGTGTTGCGTAACGCCAAGCCCGGGCGGAAACCGCGTAGTGTGTACCGAAGGGCCCGTGTTTAACACAAAAGTACTGGGATGGTAGATTTGAAAATACAACTGGGCGGACTGCAGATGAAAAATCCCGTGGGTGCGGCCTCCGGAACTTTCGGCTTCGGCAGCGAATTTGAGGACTTCTTCGATCCGGGACGGCTGGGCGCCATCTTTGTCAAAGGCATCACCCTGAAAAACCGCGAAGGCAACGATTATCCCCGCATGGCCGAAACAGCCTCGGGCATGCTCAATGCCGTGGGGCTACAGAACAAAGGCGTCGATTACTTCATCGAAACCATTTTTCCCGCCATCAAACATTACGACACCGAGATCATCCCCAATGTCAACGGTTCGACGGTGGACGACTACATCGAAGTCACGGAAAAACTCAACGAAGTGAAAGGCATTCACGCCATCGAGCTGAACATTTCCTGTCCCAATGTGAAAGAAGGCGGCATGGCTTTCGGGGTGAGCTGCCCTTCGGCCGTTGCCGTGACGGAAGCCGTGCGCAAAGCCTGGGACAAAACCCTCATTGTGAAGCTCTCGCCTAACGTTACCGACATCACCGAGATTGCCAGGGGTGTGGAAGGCGCCGGCGCCGATGCCGTGTCGCTGGTAAACACCTTTTTGGGCATGGCCATCGATGCCCGAACCCGTCGTCCCAAACTTTCCACCGTTACGGGCGGTTTGTCGGGGCCTGCCATCAAACCCATCGCCCTGCGCATGGTGTGGCAGGTGTACCACGCGGTGAAGATCCCCGTCTCGGGCATGGGCGGCATCATGAACGCCGAAGATGCCATCGAATTCATGCTGGCCGGTGCTACTACTGTGCAAATCGGCACAGCGAATTTCATCGATCCGCAGGTTTCCGTCAAAGTCATCGACGGCATCAAGGCGTACTGCCGCGAGCATGGTTTCGACCGTGTTTCCGACCTGGTGGGGGCGATGGAGGGGTAGAAAGCGCAAAACCCAAAGTACAAAGCACAAAGCAATATTAAATGTTCAAATCTCAAATGGTAAAAGCGGCTATGCGAATTGTTGAAAGTTTTGAACTTTGAACATTAAATATTTGAATTTGTTTTGGATTCTGTCTCGCCTCAGGCGAGGTGGATTTTGAAATCCATCAGCTTCACTCCCCGACCTTTCGGGAGCAGGGCCGCCGAAAGGTCATCCCGCTCAGTGTTGTCTTTTTATCCCTACCTTTGCCGAAAAACAAGAACCATGAGCAACAGAAGGACATTTCTTAAGACCACCCTGTTGGTGGCATCGGGTGTGGCCGTATCGGGCAGGGTATTGGCTCAGGGCGAAAGCAAAGGGCCTCATTTTAAAAATATTATTTACACCGAAAAGCAGCAGGGCGACTGGGAAGGCAAGGCGGGAAGCCATGCGCCCAAAGTCAGCCGCAAAGGAACGAAAGTAACCCTGGTGACGGAACACGGCATGAGCGAACGCCATTTTATCGTCAGGCATACGCTGGTTTCCAAAGACGGTGAGGTTTTCGGTACACAGACTTTTTACCCCAACGAAGACGAAAAAGCCATTTCAACCCACGACCTTCCCGAAAATTACCGGGGTAAACTTTACGCCACCAGTTTCTGCAACAAGCACGACTTCTGGATGACGGAGTTTGAAGTTTAAATCTGCCTGTTGCTGAGGATATCACAGTCGTCAGACCACTGAAGAAAAGTCCTACAGAATTGAGAAGTACTGACAATAGTAGTCAGACGACTTTCGTTGGCTGAGCGGGAGAACTACAAAAAAACCCGGCCCGCTTCGCGGATTCTTCCTGTCATTTTTTTAAAAAAAGTAGGGTAAAATCTTTTTCATGCGGTATGCAGGTGTTCAAACCAATTTTTCACTTAAACTTCAAATCATGAAAAGATTCAATTTAACAACAGCGCTTCTGGCACTCATCAGCTTCGGATTGCTGATCAGTTCCTGCAAAAAAGACACGGTTGAAACTTCTGACACATCATTTTCCAGCGACAACGCATTTGCCGAAAGTGTTTTTACCAATGTCAGCAGCATTGCCGACGAAGCCTATGAGCTGAGTTCAGGCAGTTTAAAGTCGGGAGGCTTCGGAAACATCTACCTTGGCGACTGCGCCACACTTACACTTGACACAACAAGTTACCCCTACGAACTCATCATTGACTTTGGTGAAGTCAACTGCCTGGGCAACGACGGCCGTTACCGCCGCGGCAAGATCATCGTAACTTTTACCGGCAGGTACCGCAGTCCGGGAACAGTCATCACCTATGGTTTCGACGACTATTACGTCAACGACAACAAGGTTGACGGCACAAAGGTTGTGACCAACATGGGGCCGAACGATGCAGGCAACCTTTACTACCGCATCGAGGTGACTGCTGTTATCCACAAGGCCAACGAAGGAGGAACCGTAAGCTGGAACTCTACTCGCCAGCGCGAATGGGTTGAAGGAAGCGACACTTACGAGATGCGGGACGATGTGTACCTGATCACAGGAATTGCCAGCGGCATCAGGCCCAATGGAAGCACCTGGGAAGCTGAGATCGTCAACGCCTTGCGCGTGGAACTGAATTGCCGGTGGATTGTTAAAGGAACGATCAACATTCAACCCGAAGGCCGCCCGCTGCGCATACTTGACTACGGCGACGGTGAATGCGATAACATCGCCACCGTGCTCATCAACGGCGTAACCTATACCATCTACCTTCACTAATTGCCCACTGTTCTCAATTGGCGGTAAATGTTCAGACACTGTTTGCGCATTTGCCGCCTTCACCTGGACAAAGCCTGCCAGGGCCGCTCATTCATCAACAGACATTAACCACGGAAATATTGACTAAATTTACCCCGTAACCTTTAAATTTGTTTTTCTTGACGCGAGATAAGTTCAAACATATTTTCGACAATTATTTTGACACCGTGCGAAACTACATCTACTACCGGTCGGGCGACAACGAACTGGCAACCGATATTGCACAGGAAACCTTCATGCGCCTTTGGGAAAAGCAACTGGAACCCGTACCCGGAAAAACAAAAGGACTGCTTTTTAAAATCTCAGGTGATTTGTTTGTGAGCAGCTACCGGAAACAAAAATCCATGCAGCGTTTTCAACTGAACAGCAAACCGGAAATCAACCACCACTCACCCGAAGCGCAGCTTGAATTTGAAGAACTGAAAAATAACTACGAAACGGCACTGGCACAACTGCCGGAAAAGCAACGGGTGGTTTTTTTGATGAGCCGCATGGAGAAACTCAAATACCACGAAATTGCCGACAGCCTTGACCTGAGCGTGAAGGCTGTGGAAAAAAGAATGAAATACGCACTCGCTTCTCTGAAGCAAATGATGCAGCATTAACATGAATGACCAAAATAAAAATACCGGACAAAACACGGACTTCACCGCCGGGGACGACAACTTTTTCGACAAAGTTGAAACGCCTTTTGTAAAAACCAAAGATGAAGTCTGGGAATCCTTGGCCGCGCAGCTAAACGAAAAAACCGAAAGCCACCCTGTGCGTCGTCTTTTCCCTGTGCAACTCAGGCTTGGTTTAGCCGCCGCAGTTTTGTTACTTGCCGGGATTTTCTCAATCCTGAGATTTTACACGACCACACTCCGCAACCCAAGCGGGAAGCACTTCACCGCCTCACTTCCCGATGGTTCGGTGGTGGAGTTGAATGCCCTGAGCACACTGAGTTACCATCCACTGTGGTGGTGGTATTCAAGGGAAGTTGATTTTGAGGGAGAAGCTTTCTTCGAAGTGCAAAAAGGCAGTGCATTCAAGGTAAATTCCGCCATGGGAAAAACCATCGTGCTGGGTACGAGTTTCAATGTTTTTACACGTGATGCTCAGTACAAGGTCACCTGCATCACCGGCAAAGTGAAAGTGGTGTCGGTCACAAAACAGGAAGTCGTGCTGAGCCCCGGTTACCATGCCGAGGTTGAACAAGGCGGCAGCATCAGGGTGTTTAAAAACTATCCGGCCAAACAAGCCATATCCTGGCGGGATGGCATGTTCACATTTACTTCCACACCCCTTGCCGGAGTCGTTCGCGAAATTGAACGGCAATATGCTGTTTCCATCACACTGAACACCCAAACAACATTTTATTACACCGGTTTCTTCTCCAGGGAAATGCCTGTTGAAGAGGTGCTGGGTTTACTTTGTAAGACTTTTAACCTTACTTTTGACAAGGTGACGGACAAGCACTACCGGATAAGTGAAAATTAAATGGTGGCTGTTTTCGGTACGGTTTGCGTTTTTCCGGCTCACCGCAATAAAAACTGATGTTTCCGCATCGTAACTAATCAGTGTTGACGAACTGTATAGAAATATTGTAGAAAAATCAGCAAATAAATGCCTTCATTCCCCTTCTGGAAGGGGTGAAGGGGTAGGTAATAAACAATATTATTTATTTACTGATTTTTCCTGTTGAAGAACCAGGATACATATTTGAAGTCCTTCTGAATTCAAATATTATCAGTAGAAATTCAAAAAATGAATAATATTTTTAAATTGACCCACCCCTGCACCCCTCCCGTGAGGGGATTTAGCGGAATTCATTTTTTGAATTTTAGAAGTATCATAAGTTTTATATTTGAGACTGATTAGTTACTCAACGTCAATGATTTGTTGCGGATGCTGCTGATTTT
>JAJRWG010000331.1 GCA_024276895.1 Bacteroidota bacterium | reverse complement strand
TTGTGAGTGCGAAAGCGCGAAACATGGGCATTCTTGGCGCACAGTCTTCCATCGAGTCGTTTATTCAGACCGATGCCGTTGTTAACCGCGGAAACAGTGGTGGTGCGCTGGTCAACACCGATGGCGAACTGGTGGGCATTAACGCTGCCATCGCCTCGCATACCGGTGTTTACGAGGGGTACTCCTTTGCTATTCCGGTAAACATTGTAAGAAAAGTAATTAACGACCTGATGAAATACGGCGAGATCCAGCGTGCCTACATCGGCGTGCAGATCAGGGACATCGACGCCGAATTTGCAGACGAACTGGGGCTTGACGACGTGGAAGGCGTGTACATCGCAGGCATTGTGCCCGAGGGCGGTGCCGATAATGCAGGGCTGATTGAGGGCGATGTCATCGTTTCGATCGACAAGGTGAAAATCCACAGCATATCGGAACTCATGGGTACCATAGGACAGCACAGCCCCGGTGAGGTGGTCACTATCGACGTGAACCGGAACAACGAGATCAAAAGTTTTGAGGTAACTCTGAAAAATGAGAACGGAACAACCGAAGTCATTCAGGCCGGCGATATGTTCAGTAACGAATTGCTGGGGGTTTCGCTCCAACAGCTTTCACAGATCGAACTTGAGAAACTGAATCTCCGAAACGGGCTGAAGGTTACCGAAGTAGACGACGGAATACTGAAACGCGGAGGCATCACCCGTGGTTTTATCATTACCGAAATCAACGGGATAAAAGTAAATTCGGGCAGCAGCCTGAACGAAGCTTTGCAACGCACAAGAAAGAATATTGTACAACTGAAAGGCATGTATCCGAACGGAGTACGCATATCATACGAATTTATGCTGTAATCATTTTTGGATAATTGAAAAAATTGTCATAAATTGCATGCCCTCTTTTTTAACTGGCCAAAAGATCATCAACGATGAGACAACTGAAGATCACAAAATCTATCACCAATCGCAACACAGCTTCCCTTGACAAATACTTGCAGGACATCGGGAAAGAAGAACTGATCACTGCCGAACAGGAAGTGGAACTGGCAAGGAGGATCAAACAGGGCGACGAAGTTGCGTTGGAAAAACTAACCAAAGCCAACCTCCGCTTTGTGGTTTCTGTTGCCAAGCAATACCAGAACCAGGGCCTCAGCCTGCCCGACCTGATCAACGAAGGCAATGTGGGGCTGATTAAAGCTGCCAGACGGTTTGACGAAACCCGCGGGTTTAAGTTCATTTCATACGCAGTATGGTGGATCAGGCAATCCATTCTGCAGGCCCTGGCCGAACAGTCGCGCATTGTCCGCCTGCCGCTGAACCAGGTGGGCTCGCTGAATAAAATTAAAAAAACCACCTCAATACTTGAGCAAAAGTACGAGCGAACCCCCTCGGCAAGGGAGATTGCTGACGAAATGGAGGTGTCGGATCACAAGATCGCAGCGGCCATGAAAATCTCTACCCGCTACGTTTCGATGGACGCACCCATTGCCGCGGACGAAGACACCAAACTGCTGGATGTTTTTGTCCCCACCGATTCACCCAAAACCGATGAGCCGCTCATGCACGAATCGCTGGGCAAGGAAATCCAGCGGTCGCTCTCCACACTGAGCGAGAAAGAGCGCGATGTCATCAACCTGTACTACGGCATCGGCCTCAACCACGGGCTGACCCTGGAAGAGATCGGCGACAAGTTCGACCTGACCAGGGAGCGGGTGCGGCAGATCAAGGAAAAAGCCATCCGCCGGCTGCGGCACAATTCACGCAGCAAGCTGCTCAAAGCTTATCTTGGGCAGTAAGCGGGGCACTATTCTTTAATAGTAAAGCAGCCCGGACAGTCCGGGCTGCTTTGTTTTTATGCGTTTTTGGCAGACCGTTCCCAGAATCTTGACCTGAAGTTGTGGCAAACTACCAGATTTAAAACGTTTGCAGACGCTATTTAGTCTGGTTAAAAAAAACGGTCGTTTTTTTTGAAAGTTGGCATTTTTTTTACCTTTGCCCGCATGGAAATTTAAAAACACCCCCTCACTCTTTTCAAAAAAACATCCTATGAAAAAGCATCAAAATAACATGAACGGGCGCTATGAAGATTCCCTGAATGACTGGGCGGCACGCGAAAAACACGCAAACGAATTCATTAATGTGCTGTACAAACTGTTTTACGACAAATCCATCGAACTGGTACTTTTCAGGAGCCAGTTGATCGACCGCAGTGCCAGTCTTATCCTTTACAGGCATTCATACACCGAGAACATCATCCACAAACCCCTGAAAGTAATTGACTCGCTGAACCTGGCCAAAGCCATTCTCCACAGTAAAATCGGACCATCAAAGCTGGACATCGGACGGTTGAACAGGGAATGGACCGAGGAGTCGGAAAATTTTGTGGATCACGAAGATTTTATCAGGTACAAGCTCAAGCACCTGATCAACAAAAAGCCACCCTACAAGGAGCCTGTAGATGTTATTCTTTATGGTTTCGGAAGGATTGGCCGCCTGCTTGCCCGCGAACTGATCATCCAGGGCAACGGTAAGCAATTGCGGGTACGTGCCATCGTTACGCGCGGCAACGATGAAGTCCAGATCGGCAAACGGGCATCCCTCTTCAGACACGATTCGGTACACGGTCCTTTTCGCGGTGTTGCCATTGAGAACCTGGAGGAAAAAACAATTTACATCAACGGCCATGAAGTAAAAATGCTGGCATCCAACTCGCCCGAAGAAATTGACTACACCGAGTACGGTATCAAAGACGCCATCCTGATTGACAACACGGGTATTTTCCGCGACAGGGATGGCCTGAGCCGGCATTTGAAAGCCAAAGGCGTGGGCAAAGTGCTGCTTACGGCACCCGGAAAGGGCGACATTCCCAACATTGTGTTTGGGGTGAATCATGGCAAAGTTGATTACAACAAGGAGACTGTTTTTTCGGCGGCTTCGTGTACCACCAATGCCGCTGCGCCTGTACTTGCCGTCCTGGAAAAGTAATTAGGCATTGTGAAAGGCCACCTTGAAACGGTGCACTCATACACCAACGACCAGAACCTGCTCGACAATATGCACAAGAAATTCCGCAGGGGCCGTTCAGCGCCCCTGAATCTTGTCATCACCGAAACAGGTGCTGCCAGTGCCGTCGCCAAAGCGGTTCCTTCATTGGCCGGCAAACTGTCGGGCAACGCCATCAGGGTTCCCACACCCAATGTTTCGCTGGTGGTGATGCAGCTTTCGCTAAAACGCGAAACCAGCATCGAGGAAGTGAACGAACTGATGCGGCAGACAGCCCTGACGGGCGAACTGGTCGCCCAGGTAAAATATTCCACTGCACGCGACGCCGTTTCTTCAGATTTTATCGGCGAACCGGCAACGGCCATTTACGACAGCCTGGCCACTAAAATCTCGCAGGACAAAAAGGACATCGTTGTTTACGTTTGGTACGACAATGAGTACGGATATGCCTTGCAGGTAATCAGGGTAGCCAAGATGATGGGCGGTGTAAAACGTCCGACTTATTATTAGTCCGAAGCTGTCAGGAAAAGCCGGGTGTATGAAAATCTGGACAAGAGTATTCATGCGCCCGGCTTGCTGTTTTTGTTAAAAATTATTTATAACTTCTGAATAAGTCCAGGTTAATTTGTTGTTAATTTGTGATGCAACTGTTCAAAATAACGACCCCACTTGCACATGAAAAAGAATGCCAAATATCTGTTTGTCACCGGTGGTGTTTCTTCGTCGCTGGGAAAAGGAATCATTTCGTCCTCCATTGCCAAGCTCTTGCAGGGACGCGGCTTTTCAGTCACCATCCAAAAGCTTGATCCTTACATCAATGTGGACCCGGGCACACTCAACCCTTACGAGCACGGTGAATGTTACGTTACCGATGACGGTGCGGAAACTGATCTCGACCTGGGACACTACGAAAGATTTTCGGGCATTCCCACTTCGCAGGCAAACAACGTGACAACGGGTCGCATCTACCAGAATGTCATCAGCAAAGAAAGAAAAGGCGAATACCTGGGTTCCACCGTTCAGGTCATCCCCCACATTACCGACGAAATCAAACGAAGCATCAAGCTACTCGGTCAGACCGGTAAATTTGACTTTGTCATCACTGAAATCGGCGGAACGGTGGGCGACATTGAATCCTTCCCCTTCATTGAAACGGTCAGGCAGATGAAATGGGAAATGGGCAATGCCTGTGCCGTCGTCCATCTTACACTTGTGCCCTATCTCCGGGCTGCCGGTGAGCTCAAGACCAAGCCTACCCAGCACTCCGTAAAAACCATGCTTGAACAGGGAGTACAACCCGACATCATCGTTTGCCGCACCGAAAGACACCTCACACCGGGCATCAGGGGAAAAATCGCACAGTTTTGCAATGTGTCGCCGGCAGCCGTCATCGAATCAATTGATGCGGAGACCATTTACGATGTTCCCCTGTTGATGTCTGATGAGAAACTGGACATTGAAATCCTGAAAAAAACAAATACGCCCATACCTGAAAAGATTGACCTCGAACGCTGGAAAGATTTCGTTTACCGCCTCAAGCACCCAAAAGAAGAAATTAACATCGGACTGGTTGGAAAGTATGTCGAGCTGAAAGACGCCTACAAGTCGATTAACGAGTCGTTTATTCATGGCGGAGCCGCCAACAGTTGCAGGGTAAATGTTATCGACATTCACTCGGAAGAAATTGAAAAATCAACAGCTTCGGAAAAGTTGGGAAAGCTTGACGGCATTCTGGTTGCTCCGGGATTTGGCGGCCGCGGTATCGAAGGCAAGATTGATGCCGCCCGTTTTGCCCGCGAAAACAATATCCCGTTTCTGGGTATTTGTCTTGGCATGCAGTGCGCGGCCATTGAATTTACCAGAAATGTCCTGAAACTGAAAGGGGCTCACACCACTGAAATTGATACCACAAGCCCTTATCCGGTAATTGACCTGATGGAAGACCAGAAAAAGATTAAGAACCTGGGCGGTACCATGCGGCTGGGGGCTTACAACTGCCGGCTGAACAAATCCTCGCTTACCTACGCCGAATACGGCACAGAAATGATCAGCGAAAGACACCGCCACCGCTACGAATTCAACAACGAGTTCAGGGAAAGGTTTGAAGAAGCAGGCATGCGTCTGGCCGGCATCAACCCCGAGGAAGACCTGGTGGAAATAATTGAGTTGAAAGACCATCCCTGGTTTGTTGGCGTGCAGTTTCACCCCGAATACAAAAGTACGGTAAAAAACCCCCACCCTTTGTTTGTCGGTTTTGTCAAAGCCGCTTTGGCTTACAAAAACGCTAAAAGTTAAGGTTGATCGCTGCCCTTGGATTTTTTCTTCAAACGACCGGCTTTCTTCAAAGACTCGTTCAGCAGATACTCAATCTGGCCGTTGATACTGCGGAATTCATCCTGCGCCCATCTCTCCAGCGATTCCATCATTTCGGGTGAAACCCGCAATACAAATGCTTTTTTCTTGGCCATTTTATCCGGTTTCTTGCATCATTTTTTTCATGGCACGCTTTAATGCTTCTGCACGCTGTGTTCCAAAAAGTATCCTGCGGTTGCTTTTCAGCACAAGCTGTAAACCGATGTTCCCCTTAATATTGTATGCGCGGCCAGCCTTACGCGAACCAAGCCGGATGCCCCAGCCTCCGTATTCACGTATGGGTTTGTATTTCCTGATCTCAAAACTTTCAATCTCATTCTTTCCGATGCGCCTTTCTTTGAGAATGAACGGGGGATAACGAAAATAAAAGCCATCGTTTTTGACGAGGGTTACCAGCTTCATTTTCGCTATCGAAACAATCAATGCAACGGCAACAACAAGTTCAACACTCCCAGTCCACAACAGGGTTTCATTGCTCGCGGGATTGTTGCCCCATGGTTGTCCCAGATAAAACTGGTAGTAGAATCCAACAGCCGTTTGTCCCAGCATTGTGCCCAACGTGATGAGCAGTATCGCCCACACCCAGGGCTGCCTCATGAATTGCTCTTCTACAAAAAGTATGCGTTTCATTTTTAACGATCTTAATAAATACTGCCTGTATTCACAATGGGCGAAACGTCCTTGTCAGAAGTCAATACAACCATCAGGTTGCTCACCATGCTTGCTTTTTTCTCCTCATCCAACTCGATGATCTTTTTTTTCGATAATTCTTCAAGCGCCATTTCCACCATGCTCACAGCGCCTTCAACAATCTTGTAACGGGCAGCGACAATGGCCGTGGCCTGCTGGCGTTTGAGCATGGCGCCTGCAATTTCCTGGGCATAGGCAATGTAATTGATGCGGGCTTCGATGACCTCAATGCCGGCAATGGCAAGGCGTTCAGATATCTCGTCTTCCAGCATTTTATTCACTGCTTCCCCGCCGCTGCGCAAGGTCATTTCCGCTTCTTCATCCTCGAAATTGTCGTAAGGATAATGGCCGGCCAGTTTCCTGATTGCAGCTTCACTCTGAATGTCAACAAACTGTACATAATCATCCACCTCAAAAGCAGCTTTGTAAGTTTCTTTCACCCTCCAGACCATCACAACCCCGATCATGATCGGATTGCCGATCTTATCGTTGACCTTAATCGGATCGCTATCCAGGTTACGGGCACGCAGCGAAATTTTCTTCTTTACATAAAAGGGTTCACCCACCAAAAACCGTTGGCCCGGATGGTACCTTTGTAATCGCCGAAAAGCACAAGTACACTTGACTCGTTCGGGTTGACGATTACAAATCCCGGGAAACTAATCAGTCCGATGGCAATGGGCACGAGAAGCCAGAGCATTTTTAAGAAAATAATCCCAAATACCGGTGGGACAATCAACAGGAATACAATGAACATCGCAAGGTATCCCGAACTTGCTGAAAAATCTTTTTCTTTTTTCATGGTTATATTTTTTGTGAGAGTGATATTATTTTGATATTGCAATAGTACTACTTTTTTTGTTATTTGTCAAGTAATATCCGGGAAAAGTTTGACGGCATGAAAAAGTGATTTGCGGTTTGCAAAAGCTGAAAATTCCGTTAAGCACTTTGACACAGCGCTTTAAGAGACGAAAAGGAGAGGCCGGTAGCGTGTTAAAAGTTCAACAATTCTGTTTAAATTTGCTGCCTTATTTTAGCAACAAAAATGAACAGAAACACTATCATTGGATTCCTTCTCATTGCTGCCATCATGGTTGGCTACACGGTGTGGATGACGCCTTCGGCTGAAGACATGGCGAAAATGAAGCGGGTTCAGGATTCCATTGCGGCGGTTCACAGGGTTGAACAGCAACGTCAGGAGGCCCTGAAAAAACTTGAAAAAGAAGAACCTGAACAAAACAGCGGCCAGCAGATTCAGGAAGAACCCAAGGCCCCTGATCTGAAATCTACAAGCGGTTACCAGGAAAGAAAAGGAAGATACGATGTGTTCGCCAATTCGGTTGTGGGTGAAGATAAAGTTTATACCCTTGAAAACGATCTGGTTAAAATTGAAATTAGCAGCAAGGGCGGATTCATCAAAAATGTAGAATTGAAAAACTACCAAACCTTCGACTCGCTTCCCCTGACACTTCTTGATCCGCAAACAACGAATTTCGGCCTTTCGTTCTTCGTGAACACCAGGCTGATCAACACTTCAGTATTTTATTTTTATCCGTCACTGACCGACAGCAGCACCACGCATCTGAGCGTTACGGACGACAATCCGCTGAGCTTCAGCATGCGACTGTATGCCGATGCCGGCGAAGGGCAAATCGACAAAGAAAAATACATCGAATACCTGTACACCCTGAAAAAGGATGATTACATGTTTGATTTTTCCATCAACATGGTCAACATGCAACAGGTTATATCGGCCACGACAAACTACATTGACCTGAATTGGTATGCCGACCTGCGACGGCAGGAAAAAGCCGCAGACCGCTTTAGTGGCCTGCCCACGATTTATTACAAATACTATCAGGACGATGTGGAATTCATGGATGAAAACGATGACGATGTCGAAGACATCAAAACCAAACTCCGATGGGTTTCGTTCAAACAGCGCTTTTTTACTTCCACCATCATCGCGAAAAACAGTTTTGAGAACGGCACGCTCAAGGTCTTTACCAAAGAAAATGCGCCCTCCGACCGTTACCTCAGGTCAATGCAGGCACAATTGGGGCTGCCTTTCAGCAAGACGGGCATGACAAGTGTCCCCCTGAAATTCTACTTCGGGCCGAACCAGTTTTACACCCTGAAATCATACGACCTCGGCCTCGAAGATCAGATACCGGTGGGCTGGGGCATTTTCGGTTGGATCAACAAGTTTATTGTCATTCCTGTTTTCAACTGGCTGGGGGGTTACGGATGGAACTACGGCATCGTTATCCTGCTGCTGACGCTGATGCTGAAAACCGCGCTCTTTCCCATAGCCTACAAAACCTACCTTTCTTCAGCAAAAATGCGGGTGCTGAAGCCTGAAGTTGACGAACTGTCGAAAAAGTTTCCGAAAAAAGAGGATGCCATGAAAAAGCAGCAGGCAGTGATGGCGCTTTACAAACGAGCCGGTGCCAATCCTGCCTCGGGCTGCGTGCCCATGCTTTTACAGATGCCCATTCTGATTGCCATGTTCCGGTTTTTCCCTGCTTCCATTGAGTTGCGGCAGCAGTCCTTTTTATGGGCTACCGACCTGTCGAGCTACGACTCCATCATGAACCTGCCTTTCAATATTCCCTTTTACGGCGACCACGTCAGCTTATTTACGCTGTTAATGACAGTTTCCACCATCATGTACACCTACATGAATAACCAGATGATGGGCTCACAAACGCAGCAGATGCCGGGCATGAAAACCATGATGTACCTGATGCCCATCCTGTTTCTCGGCCTGTTCAACAATTATGCCTCCGGCTTGAGTTATTATTATTTTCTTGCCAACATCATCACTTTTGGCCAGATGTTTGCATTCCGTCACCTTATTAACGAGGACAAGTTGCGTGCACAAATTGAAGCCAACAAGAAAAAACCCCCGAAAAAGAAATCGAATTTTCAAAAGCGACTGGAGCAGGCTGCCAAACAACGCAATGCGAAACGGTAGAAACTCCTGCTTTTGGAACCCACAAGCACTGAAACCGTTGACGAGATTCGGCACACTGGTAGTACTCCTAATGGGTTGGCTGCTTTCGGCACAAGCGCAAAAGATTTTTGTGTACGACCAGCAAAGCGGAATTCCCATCAGCGATGTGTACGTTTTTAGTGACTCTAAAACGAAATCGGGACTGACCGACAAGCTGGGAATTATTGACATCAGCGACTTTCCGGCCAATGAAAACATTCACTTTCAGCACCCTTCCTTCATCAATTTTGATCTGGACAGAAAAACCATCCGGGAACTGCGCTTTCGGATTCCGTTGACGGAAAAGAGAATTGATCTTGAAGAACTTGTTGTTTCGGCCAACAAATGGGAAACCAATCTGAACGAAATTCCCAATAAGATCGAAATCATCAAAAAAAAGGACATCGTATTTGACAATCCGGCAACTTCAGCCGACA
>JAJRWG010000330.1 GCA_024276895.1 Bacteroidota bacterium | reverse complement strand
TTGGATTGTTTGATTGTTGTTAAAACCCCAGTTGCTGCTTCAGTTCACCGATGCGCGACTTGGAAACGTTGACTTTACTGCCGTCGTTGAGGACGATCACGTGGCTTTCCTTGCCGTACTTTTCAATTTTTTGAATGTAATTTACGTTGATGATGTGGGAGCGGTGCACACGCACGAACATGTTTTCGGGAAGACGGGTTTCCAGAAAATTCATGGTTTCCTTTTTCAAATGTTTTTTCGATGCGGTGATGAATTCCACGTAGTCGTCCTGCGCCTCGATGCGGATAATTTCCGCTATGGGAAGAACGTCAATACGTGTGCCTGTTTTCACGAAAATCCGTTCGAGGGTTTCCGTGTTTTCCCTGGCTTTTTCGGCCAGTTGACGAATGTTGCCCCCGGACGGTTTTTTTTGTTTCAAGCGCTCGAATACTTTTTCGATGGCTTCATCGAAACGCGCTTTGGAGAAAGGCTTCATCAGGTAATCCACCGCGCTCAGCTCGAAAGCTTTGATGGCGTACTGGTCGTAAGCCGTAGTAAAAATGATCTCGGGAATCTCGTCAAGCAGTTCAATCAGCTCAAATCCGGTGAGCTTGGGCATTTGAATGTCGAGCAAAACCAGGTCGGGTTTATTTTCGTTGATGGCTTTCACGCCGCCAAAACCGTTGTCGCACTCGGCAATCAGCTCAATGTTGTCATGTGACTTCAAATAGGCTTTTACCAGTTCGCGTGCCGGTGCCTCATCTTCTACAATAATCGTACGGAGTTTATTCATGGTTCTATTGTTTTCCCCGTGTGCGGGATTCGATGGTTATTCTTTTGGAATTTTAAGCGAGGCTTTGAAAATCATTTTTTCAGCTTGAATTTCAAGTAAATCCTGTCGCTGGTAAATAAGTTGCAGGCGTTTGCGGATGTTTGACAGTCCGATACCCTGCCCTTTCTTCTTCACTGCTTCAGGGTCGTAGTCGTTACAGACTTCTACCACCACGAATCCGTCTTCGGTGCGGCAATTGAGTTCCACAAGCACTTCTTCGGTGCTGTTGTACACCCCGTGTTTGATGGCATTTTCCAGCAGTGGCTGCATGATCATGTTCGGGATCTTCGTCGAAAGGCATTCAACCTGAACATTGGACACAAAGTTAAGCCGGTTGCCGAAACGGATTTTTTCGATGGCAAGGTAGCGTTTCAGGTTGTTGATCTCTTCTTCGAGGCTGGCCTGTTCGTTTTTGTCATGGCTTAATGAATAGCGCAAGAAGTCGGACAACAGAATGACCATTTCCTGGGCTTTTTCGGGCCGGGTCATCGTAAGCGAGCTGATGGAATTCAAGCTGTTAAACAAAAAGTGCGGATTGATTTGCGACTTCAGGGCATTGAGTTCGGCCTCTTTCACAAGGTTGTGCAGTTCTGACTCCACTTTCAGTTTTTCCTGAAGGTCTTCGTAGTAAAGTATCACGTAATAAAACAGGATGAAAAACAGATAGTAAAACAAGCCGGTCACCACCCGCCAGGGCAGGCTTTCGTTTAAAAACTGGATGTAGGAGGCATTTTCATCAAAGATGTTGATCAGCAGAAAATAGGAGGAGGTAATCCAGAGTGCGATGATGATGATTGCGACGATCAGGTGGTTGACGATCAGGTCGAATACCGTTGGGGTTTCGCGCAGGTTGAAGCGGATCACATACCAGAGGTTGAAGCCCACCAGCGCAAAAATGAAGTTAAAGATTGCCGAATCGGCCAGGCTGACAATGCTTCCGATGCCGTAAAAATAATTGATGATAAAGGTGTGGATGGCAAAAATAACCAGCCAGACAACGACAAAGGTGACCAGATAATTCCTGTTTTTGGTGAGGGGATTAAGCATGCTTTTGTGCGCTAACTGGTAAAACAATCATTTTTAGGCCGCCTTAAAGATCAATAGTTTTTTATTTCGATGCCACCGAAAAGGACAACGCCTTTTACCAGAAGCACCTTTTTTGACTCTGTACTTTGCGGCTTTGTCTGTCTTTTGTCGCCAAATCCGCCGAAAAGGGAAAGTGCGTCGGACTTGACTTCCCAGTCTTCGGGAACGATCAGCTTGGTGCCGCCGAGCATGGTGAACACGTCGATCACGCAACCCTCGGGGCTGATTTCTGCATTTTTCAAATCGAACTCCGAGCCGCCGAAAATGGCGGTGATGGTGCCGCCTTTGAAATTCTTGGAGTAAACCCTGCGTACACCCCCGCCAAGGATGGAAATATCGTCGATGTAGTCGGTGTTCACGCTGCCGTCGGGGTTGCGCTCCGAACGCCCGTGCCTTTCCTGCCTGCCCCTGCGGGTGATGACCAGAATACCGATCAAAATGAGCAACAGGGGAAGGAACACCCTGCCGAAACTGATGTAAAATCCGCCCAGGTCAAGGATCCAGAAAACAACACCCGTACCGATGAGCAAATAACCCATGATCGGATTTTCGCGACGGTTGATGATTACCAGACCAATGGCAATGAGCAGTGTTTTCCAGGAAAAAATGTAGTAACTGAAAGAGAATCCTACAATGTCGAATGTGTTCAGCAGCAGCAAGCTGCCAAGCACAATCAGGATGATCCCTGTGATATTTCTTCTGTCGATTTGTTTATGATCTTCCATTTTGAAATGTTTTTACACGATTTGCACAGGGCAAAAGTACGTGTCAAAGGTAGTCAAGTAAATAAAAAATCGGTGAACGGGGGAAAACCGTCGGTGAAAGGGGGAAGCCGCGGGCATTAAGCCGTGGGACGAAAAAGCCCTGCTTCGGAGCCCAGCCAGCGGTGGTTCCCGAAGATGTATGCCACCGCCTCCTCGTACGTGTCAAACGATTTTGTTTTTTTCAGGCGGTTGAAAACCTTGTGGGGCTCGTCGAACGAAAAGCAAAGGAACCCCCAAAGTTCTTTCAGCACATTGATGGCCTGGGGGCGGTCGTTCATTTTTTTACGGTAGCCGAAATACAGATCGTCCACAAATTTTCTGACGATATTCTTTCTTTCCGGAAGCCCTGGCAAAGCTAGTCCTTTGATCATGGCAGGCAGGAAGGGGTCAGCCAGCAGGCCGCGGCCGATCATCCAGGTGTCGATTTCCGGGAAACGGCTGTCGAATTCCCGAAAGCTTTCGAGGCTGAAAATATCACCGTTGTAAGCTACCGGCATC
>JAJRWG010000033.1 GCA_024276895.1 Bacteroidota bacterium | reverse complement strand
TAGGAGGGGTGATTGGTGATTTGTGATTGCCGATTGCCGTCGACTTTAAATGAAGTGCAGGGCCCGGTGAAAACCCAGTTTGGTTACCACCTTGTGGAAGTAACGAGCCGGACTTAAGCGCCGGTTTCTTCCTGCCAGGGCCTGAGATTTTCCGCTTCAATCCAGGCTTTTACCCAGTCGGGCAGGGGAGCAAATCCGCCGTCTCCACCAATGGCTTTCCAGACTTTCTCGGGATTGATGATACCATCTTTTGAGGTGATGGCAGTACGCACAAGTGCCGATGAGTGTATGCGTTCGCGGCGAATGGCTTGTTGGAGAAAATAAATCCATTTTTCATCGTGGCCGACTACCTGGCTGTGGAGTTCGTATTTGCGGAACAACATCAAACGGTGACGAAACCTGACACTGGCACCGGCCACCACGAATCCCCAACCGTTTTGTCCGGCTTTTTTCAACAAACCGGTACGGGCTGCCAGGTCGAAGCGTCCGAAATCCATCATGGTCAGGTTGCGGCCGTTGTTCATTTCGCCTAAAATATCCACGTCGCCCGGCCACACCCTCAACTTCAGCACACTGGTGTCCGTGGCTTTCAACCGTGGCTTGAAACGTCCGGCAATCAGCATTTTCGTGATTCGGAGGTAGGGGTACATGGGGTGATGAGTTGAAAGTTGAAAGTTAAAAGTTGAAAGTTGAAAGTTTTTTGGATTTTGTTTTTGAGATTTGGTTATTCCGGTTTATCCGGCTTAGGCTTTCAGTTTCTCGATGGTTGCTTGCGGGTTGTCAGAAGCGAAAACGGTGTTTCCGGCCACCAGCACGTCGGCACCGGCAGCTACCAGTTTGGGTGCGTTATCGAGGGTTACCCCGCCGTCGATCTCGATGAGGCAACTTGCCTGTTTTTGCAAAATCATCTCTTTGAGCCGGCTGATCTTCCGGTAGGTGTTTTCGATGAATTGCTGGCCGCCGTAACCGGGATTGACCGACATGAGCAACACCAGGTCAACGTCCTGTATAATGTCTTCCAGCAGGCTGACCGGCGTGTGCGGGTTGAGCACGACACCGGCCTTCATCCCCAGATCCTTCATGGCATGCACACTGCGGTGCAGGTGGGTAACAGCTTCGTAGTGGATGCTGAGGATGTCGGCGCCTGCCTCCTGAAATGCCTTGAAGTAACGTTCGGGCTGAACAATCATCAGGTGGACGTCGAGCGGTTTGGTGGCGTATTTTTTAACGGTTTTGATGATGGGAAAACCGAAGGAAATATTGGGGACAAAAACACCGTCCATCACATCCAGGTGAAACCAGTCGGCACGACTTTGGTTGACCATTTCGATATCCTTTTTCAAATTACCGAAATCGGCTGAAAGCAGGGAAGGGGCTACAAGGTGGCTCATGGGTTTTGCAAATTTCGGCAAAGATAAAGAAAGTTCCCGCTTGGAAGACCGGGCTGCGATGCCAGCTGACCTTTCAGGTCGGAGCAGGAGGACGTGGGGGGATTGGTGTTTAAGGTTTAAAAGGTGTATAAGGTGTAAAGGGGGAATAGGGGAAATAGGGGAATAGGGGGAATAGGGGGAATAGGGGGAATTGTCTTGTTACAAAAAACTGTTAAATTTCAGGACGGTTGACTTTAAGAACTTGACACTACTCATTGTAAATCTTATCTTTGAAGCCTGAAAACAATGCAATGAAAATAAGTTAACCGGTTCATTAACAAAAAATATTTCAAAATAAACTGAAGATGAAAAATACATTACTCCCCGCCCTGCTGCTTTCCTTCTTGCTTTTGCTTGCAGCAGGCTCCTGCAAAAAGAAAACCGAATGTGTTGACGGGAACGGCGACTTTAAAATGGAAACCCGGCAAACCGGGGATTTCGACATGATCGCCTCCAATGGCGCTTTCAAAATCACCTTCTCGCAACTGGATGATTATCGCGTGGATGTTTTTGCCGAATCGAACATCCTGCCGCTGATCCTCTCAAATGTTGTGATCAATACTTTGTTTCTTGAGGTGGAGAAAGATGCCTGTTACAATTCGGGACAGCCGGTGGAAATCACTTTGACAGCCCCGGATTTGAAGAGTGTTACGATGACCGGTTCGGAGATGTTTACCGCCAACAACCTCAACGTGGACAACTTAGGCTTTGAAACCCACGGCTCCGCAACGGTTAGCTGTCTGCTCGACGTGAAAATGCTGGCGGTAAGCGTGATCGGCTCCGGAGACTACAACCTGGCTGGTAGTACCGGCAAAGGGAATATCAGCATCCCCGGCTCGGGAACGGTTTATGCTTCCGCCTTACAGCAGGATAGCTGCGAGGTAGCTGTTTCCGGTTCAGGCGATGCGTACTTATTCGTGCGTAAATACCTGCATGTGGTCATCAGCGGCAGCGGAAACGTTTATTACAAGGGAAACCCCGAAGAAGTCGTTTCCGAGATCACGGGTTCCGGTAAATTGATCAACGAAGGGAAGTAACCGCTTGCAGCCGACGGGGGAAGGCAGTATCCTCATGGGAGAAACCTGCACTTCCGCTGCCCTGAGCGGCTTTGTTCCGGGTGGTTTCAGAAATTTCAGAGCATAAAAAAAGCGTCCCGAAAAGGACGCTTGATTTTTTATCCGAGGTAAGATTTTAAAATCTTGCTCCGTGAGGTGTGTTTCAGCCTTCGGATTGCTTTTTCCTTGATTTGCCGCACCCTTTCGCGTGTCAGGTCAAATTTTTCACCGATTTCTTCAAGTGTCATCGGGTGTTCGGCATTGAGGCCGAAGTACAGTTTCACCACGTCAGCCTCACGCTGGGTGAGGGTCGAAACGGCACGGTTGATTTCTTTGCGCAGCGATTCGTACAGCAGGCCCGTTTCGGGCGTGGGTGCTTCTTCGCTTTTCAGTACGTCGTACATGGTGTTGTCTTCGTCCTGGATCAGCGGTGCATCCATGGAAACATGCCTTCCGGCATTGCGCATTGACTCTTTGACCTCGTTGGTGGTGATATCCAGTTCTTCGGCTATCTCGGTGTGGTTGGGCGTCCTTTCGTGTTCCTGTTCCAGCTTGGCCGTAATTTTATTGATCTTATTCAGCGAACCGATTTTGTTCAACGGAAGCCTGACAATTCTGGATTGCTCGGCAAGTGCCTGCAAAATGGACTGACGAATCCACCAAACAGCGTAAGAAATGAATTTAAAACCACGTGTTTCATCAAAACGCTGTGCTGCTTTGATCAGGCCCAGGTTCCCCTCGTTGATGAGGTCGGGCAGACTGAGGCCCTGGTTCTGGTACTGTTTTGAAACCGACACCACAAAGCGAAGGTTGGCCTTGGTGAGTTTTTCAAGAGCAATTTTGTCGCCCTGTTTGATGCGACGGGCGAGTTCAACCTCTTCCTCAGCCGTAATCAGGTCCACTTTTCCGATTTCTTGCAAGTACTTGTCGAGTGATGCGGTTTCGCGGTTGGTGACCTGTTTGGTGATCTTGAGTTGTCTCATGTTCTACTTGCGTTTTTATGTTAGGATTTTACGTTGAAACTGCCAAAATGTTACTTCGTCTTTTTCATTAATCCTGGTTGCGTTCAGGTCTTTTCAGCAGTACCTTGCGCGAAAGCTTTAATTTGCCGGTACGGCTGTCAATACCGATGAGTTTCACCTTCACCTTATCGCCTTCTTTCATTACGTCTTCCACTTTTTCAATCCTGCGGTGGTCGATTTCAGAAATGTGCAACAAGCCGTCTTTTCCGGGCAGTATCTCAACAAAAGCGCCGAAAGGAACAATGCTTTTTACCGTGCCCAGGTAAACTTCGTTCAGTTCGGGCATGGCGGTAATGCCTTTGATCCAGTTGCGGGCTGCCTCGATGGACTGTTTGCTGTCGGACATGATGTCGATCACGCCGTAATCGCCTTCTTCCTCGATGATGATGGTGGCACCGGTTTCTTTCTGGATTTCCTGGATGATCTTTCCGCCGGGTCCGATCACGGCACCGATGAACTCTTTGTCGATCATAATTTTCTCGATACGAGGGACAAAGTCTTTGTAGTCGGCACGCGGCTCGGTGATGGTTTTGGCCATCTCGCCCAGGATGTGCAGTCTGCCCCGGCGCGCCTGCTCAAGGGCTTCTTCGAGCACTTCGTAAGGCAGACCGTCCACTTTGATGTCCATCTGGCAGGCGGTAATACCGTCGGAGGTGCCGGTAACTTTAAAGTCCATGTCACCCAGGTGGTCTTCGTCGCCGAGAATGTCGGAGAGGATGGCATATCTGCGTGCGCCCGTTTCGGTGATCAGTCCCATGGCAATACCTGCAACGGGCTTGGATATTTTCACACCAGCATCCATCAGCGCCAGGGTTCCGCCACAGACCGAAGCCATGGAGGAAGAACCGTTGGACTCGAGGATGTCGGAAACAACGCGGATGGTGTAGGGGTTTCCTTCGCCGTTAGGCACAACATGTTTGAGGGCACGTTCGGCCAGGTTGCCGTGGCCGACTTCGCGGCGGCCCAAACCCATGAAACGTTTGACTTCACCGGTTGAAAAAGCGGGGAAATTGTAATGCAGCATAAATTCGTGGCTGCCTTCGATGAGGGCGCCATCAACTTTCTGGGCATCCATCTTGCTTCCCAGTGTAACGGTAACCAGTGCCTGTGTTACGCCACGGGTAAAGATGGCCGAACCATGGTTAGCCGGCAGGTAATCTACTTCAGTCCAAATGGGCCTGATCTCGTCCAGCTTACGCCCGTCAAGGCGTTTCTTCTCGTCGAGAATGGCATTGCGAACGGCTTCTTTCTCCACATCGTGGAAGTAGCGTTTCACCAGCCCTTCTTTTTCTTCGCGCTCTTCTTCCGATAAGTTTTCCAGAAAAGTATCGCGGACGGCATCAAAAGCATCTTTGCGTGCGTGTTTGTCAGCAATGCCCTGCAGGGCAATTTCGTAGCACGACTGGTAGGTGGCTTCCCTGACGGCTGCCCGCAATTCATCGTCGTTGGTTTCGTGATCGTACTCGCGTTTTTCCTTTGCTTTTTCCACCATCGCTGCCAGCTCAATCTGTGCCTGGCACTGAATTTTAATGGCTTTGTGTGCGAATTTGATGGCTTCGAGCATCACGGCTTCCGATACTTCTTTCATCTCGCCTTCAACCATCATGATGTTGTCCATGGTGGCGGCAACAATGAGGTCGAGATCGGCTTTTTCCATTTCCGATAACAATGGGTTGATAACAAACTCTCCATCAATACGTGCTACCCTGACTTCGGAGATGGGCCCGTTAAATGGAACGTCCGAAACGGCCAGTGCAGCCGATGCAGCCAGGGCTGCCAAAGCGTCAGGCGCAATGTCTTTGTCGGCCGAAAGCAGCGAGATGAGCACCTGGGTTTCGGCATGGTAATCATCAGGGAACAACGGGCGCAGGGCACGGTCAACCAAACGGGAAACGAGAATTTCGTATTCCGACGGACGCCCTTCGCGTTTGAAGAAACCGCCGGGAAATTTCCCAGTAGCGGCATATTTTTCTTTGTAATCGACAGACAGGGGCATGAAATCCACGTCCTCTCTTGCTTCTTTTTGTGAGACGACAGTTGCCAGCAGCATGGTTTTCCCTTCGCGTACAACTACCGCTCCATCAGCTTGTTTGGCAAGCTTACCGGTTTCGATGGTGATGGTTTTTCCGGATTCTAATTCAAATGTTTTGGTGATAGCTTCTACAGACATAATGTTAAATAGGTAAGAAATGAAATTTGTTTTGACAAAAAACACAAAAAAAGGCAATCAAATGAGTTGCCTTTTTCTTTGTCTTCACAACACCGGGACTATTTTCTTAGTCCAAGTTGTTTAATAATAGCGCGGTACCTTTCAATATCCTTTTCTTTCAGGTAATCGAGCAATTTGCGTCTTTTTCCAACCAGCCTGACCAGTGAACGTTCGGTAAAAAGGTCTTTTTTATTAGATTTCAGGTGGCCGGTAAGATGTTTGATTCGGTAGGTGAACAATGCGATCTGTCCCTCTGCGGAACCGGTGTCTTTATCAGACTTTCCGTACTGTTCAAATATCTCTCTTTTCTTTTCAGCGGTTAAATACATACGTTTTCTTTTTCTCTGAATTTTCGGGCTGCAAAAATAGAAACATTATTTTAACTGACCAATTTTTATTGCAAATATTTTGAAGTTATTTTTATCATGGTGTTGCCACAAATTTATTTTGCCCCCGGTGGGGGATGCGGCCCGCGTTTTTTGCTCATTAACAGATAGATATTTATGACCGAATAAACCACTGTGGCAAAACCGATGAGGTAGTTTACCGATCCCATATTTTCGGAAGTGTAGTTAATGGTGACAAATCCCAGTACCACGAGCATAATTCCGGAAATGAGGTAAACCGCCAGCTTGTCTTTCTTTTGCTGCCTGATCACTCCGCTGCCAAGAAAAAGTATTCCCATGAACACTATCCAGAATGAGAAAACGATCATGAAAAAAAGTTCCCCGCTGTGCGGATAGGTAAAGATCACGATCCCCGCGAAGCCGTCGGCCACAAGCTCCATGATCAGAAAAGGATCGAAAGGTTCATTAAAATGAATAAACAGCCAGCTTACGGTTAGCAGCGCCCCGACAGTCAGGGCAATGCCAAACAAGGCAGGATAACCTGTCATGATCTGGTTAAGAATAATGGTGGCAAGTCCTGTCAACAGCAACACTGCTGAGCGTGCGACGCGAAGAGTCATGGCGGATTACGGTTTACGGATTACGG
>JAJRWG010000329.1 GCA_024276895.1 Bacteroidota bacterium | reverse complement strand
TCAGCATGTGCATTGACTTCAAAAAACAGGTGTACTACGGCGATGTGCTCATCGTCGAAACCGAGTTCCGGGACCAGGAGGCCGCCAAAATTGTTTTCAGCTTCCGGCTCTACCGCAAATCGGACAACGAACTAGTGGCCATCGCCCAAACAACCCAGGTGTTCATCGACCTGAACCGTGAAATGATTTTGTACCCGCCGCAGTTTGTGCTGGACTGGAAAAAAAAGGTGGGGCTGGTGGATGAGTGAATCCGGGAATTTGACAATATAATAATTTGAAAATTTGAAAATGCGGGAATTTGGGAGTTTGAAAATGTGGGAATTTGAAGATGATCCGGTTCAGGTTTGCCTGCCTTCTGCCCTACGTGAGTGATTATATTTTCAGACTACAGTTAGTCTAATTGATTTTAACCGCTTATTTTTGCAGCCGCTAAACTGAAAGAAATTTCAGCCAAACTGAAAAAACATCAATGGTTTACTACCTTTCCGACAACATCATTTCCTCGCTGGGATTCACCACTTCCGAAAACTTCGAAGCGCTGAAAGCAGGCCGTGTGGGCATCAAAATTATCAATGACAAAGCCCTTTACCCCGAACCCTTTCCCGCCTCCGTGGTCGATACGCAAGAGCTGAACACCCGGTTTTCGAAACTGGGTGGTGACGGCATTTTCACCCGGCTTGAAAAACTGCTCATCCTCTCGGTTACAGATGCCTTGCAGCAAAGCGGAATTGACATCGAATCGGAACGAACGGGCCTGATCCTCTCCACCACCAAAGGAAACATTGATCTGCTGGACAAGGAAAACAGGGGTGGCTTTGAAGAAGAACGGGTGCTGCTATGGCGGCTGGGTGAAGTGATCGGCGGGTACTTCGGAAATCCAAACCGTGTTGAGGTTCTGTCCAATGCCTGCATCTCAGGTGTGGTGGCGTTGAACACGGCAGCCATGCTTATCGGCAGCGGAAAATACGACAATGTGGTGGTCTGCGGGGGCGACCTCGTTTCGCGCTTTGTGGTCAGCGGTTTTATGTCCTTCCTGTCGTTTAGCCCGGGCCCCTGCAAACCTTTTGACGAAAAGCGCGACGGCCTGTCGCTGGGTGAAGCCGCCGGAACAATTATTTTGAGCAACAAACCCAAAGAAAGCCGTAACATTGCCTGGCTTGGCGGGGCATCGGCCAACGATGCCAACCACATTTCGGGGCCCTCCCGTACCGGGGAAGGTTCGTTCATCGCCATTCAAAAAGCACTGAAAGAAGCCGGCCTGAGCAGTGCCGAGATCGACCACATTTCGGCACACGGTACCGCAACCCCTTACAACGATGAAATGGAAAGCATTGCCATCAGCAGGCATGGCATGGAAAGTATACAGGTGAACAGCCTGAAAGGCTACTGGGGGCACACACTGGGAACGGCGGGAATTATCGAAACGGCAGCCCTGGCAGAAGAGATGCGGCAAAACCTGCTCATCGGGACGGCCGGATTTTCAAAACACGGTGTTTCGAAACCCATTCGGGTGGTGGCAAAAAATGAACCTGCACGGCTCGACACCTGCCTGAAAATGGCATCGGGCTTCGGCGGCAGCAATGCGGCCTTGGTATTGCAGAAGGTTAGTCGGCAGTCGGCAGTCGGCAGTCAGCAGTCAGCAGTGGACAGTCCAACCCTCCAACCCTCCAACCCTCCATCCTCACAAATCACCGCTTATTGCCACATCAAAAACAACGCGGTTTACCTGAACGGCGAAAAGCTTTTCAACGACAGCGAAGCCGAAGGACTAAAAGCCTTCATTAAAAACGCTTACCGGCATTTCAAGCCCAAATACCCCAAGTTCTTCAAAATGGACGAGATCAGCAAACTGGGCTTTTTGGCTGCCGAGGTGCTGCTTTCCGGGCAGGATTTGGAAAATTTCCCGGCTGATGAAGTTGCGGTGGTGCTGTCCAATTCACAGTCAACACTGGTTACGGACAGCCGCTTTCAGGAATCCATCCGTGCCGACGAGGATTTCTTCCCCAGTCCGGCGGTTTTCGTTTACACACTGCCCAATATCGTGATTGGTGAAATTTCTATCCGTCACGGGCTCAGGGGTGAAAATGCTTTTTTTATCTTTGCCGACTTTAACAGCGAAT
Source organism: Bacteroidota bacterium (assembly GCA_024276895.1). Classification (GTDB taxonomy): domain Bacteria; phylum Bacteroidota; class Bacteroidia; order Bacteroidales; family F082; genus B6-G9. Next base: position 3,013 of record JAJRWG010000329.1, on the reverse strand, counting down.
TTTTAACCCGCTACATTGACTTGCTCTTTGCTTCGGGAAAGGCCAGGGCCAGTATCGGCGGATGGGTTGACCAATCGGCCGGCGACTTTGAGGCATTTTTATATTTGACGGAAAAGAAAACGGCAAAAAATCATGCAGACAACCACACTGCAGAACAAGTAAAAAAATTGTACAACACAATCGAATAAACTGAAAATGGAAGAATTGATCGAAAAACTAAAAGTGCAAATCATAGAACAGCTGAACCTGGAAGATATGGAACCGGATGACATTGATACGGAAGAACCCCTGTTCGGTGAAGGCCTGGGCCTTGACTCCATCGATGCACTGGAACTCATCGTACTCATGGAAAAAGAATACGGCATCAAGATTCAAAACCCCAAAGACGGTCAGAAAATATTTTACTCGGTAAAAAGTATGGCCGAATACATCACCGCGCACCAAAAATAAATGTCGAAACGAATAGCAATCACCGGAATAGGTATTGTTTCTTCCATCGGCAACAATGCAGAAGAAACGTTCAATGCACTCATCCGGCGAAAATCCGGCATTGGGAAGGTCACCATTTTGGAGACCCTTCACAAAGATGATTTTGTGCTTGGGGAAATCAAACTGACCCACGACCAGCTCATCCTGCGGGCAGGTGTTCATCCTGAGAAGGCCTGGACACGGACAGCCTTGCTGGGAATCATCGCCGCCAGGCAGGCCCTGAACGATGCTTTTTCCGAAGGTGAGGACTTGTCCGGAACGGCAGTGGTTTCGGCTACCACCGTCGGTGGGATGGATCGCACCGAGTTGTACTTCAAAGACTTTCTTGACCAGGCCAGGCATAAAAAGTACATCGACTGCCACCACGCCGGTAACAGTACGGAAATGATTGCGGAGCAACTGGGCCTTTCTGCTTATCTGACAACCATCAGCACAGCTTGTTCGTCTTCACTCAACAGCATCATTCACGGGGCAAAATTGCTGCACAGCGGGCGGGTTGACCGGGTCATTGCCGGTGGTACCGATGCCTTGTCAAAATATACCGTTAACGGTTTTAATACGTTGATGATCCTCGATCCGGAACATTGCCGTCCCTTTGACGCCTCACGCCGTGGGCTGAACCTGGGCGAAGGCGCTGCCTACCTGGTACTCGAACCGGAGGAAAAAGCGCGTTTGGCGGGAAAGAACATTTACGCCTTGCTGAGTGGCTATGCCAATGCCAACGACGCCTACCACCAGACGGCTTCCTCCTCGGACGGAAAAGGGCCCTACCTCGCCATGAAAGGCGCTTTGGAAAAAGCAGGGCTCGAACCCGCTCAAATCGACTATATCAACGTTCACGGAACGGGTACCGATAACAACGACCTGACCGAGGGCATTGCCATGAAACGTTTGTTTGGTGAAAGTGTGCCTGACTTCAGCTCAACCAAGGCTTACACCGGCCATACGCTGGGAGCTGCCGGCAGCGTGGAAGCAGTATTTTCCATCCTTGCGATGAACAGCAATACGGTTTTCCCGAACATCAACTTCAAAAACAGTATCGAAGAAATTGATCTGGTGCCGGCAACACAGGTGTTTAAAAAGAATATTGAACACGTGCTGACCAACTCCTTCGGTTTTGGTGGAAACGATACTTCGGTGGTCTTTTCAAAAGCCGGTTCGCAAGATTCCGCCCCCCATTTATCAGCATCTGCTTCCAACACCTCCGTGTTCATCAACGGCATGGGGTCGGTGAGTCCGCAAAACACCCTTGACGCTGCCAGCTTTCTGGAAAACCCAAAGCCCGCCACCGAAAAATACATGGAGATTCTGCAACCCGACTTCAGGGAATACATTGCTCCCGCCAAACTCAGGCGGATGAGCAAAATTGTGCGTATGGGCATTGTTGCTGCAAAAACCGCCCTTGCGGAAGCACAGCTTGAGCAGCCCGATGCCATTCTGACAGGGACCGGAATGGGATGTCTGGCAGACACGGAAAAGTTCCTTGATGCCTTGCTTGACCAAAAAGAAACCCTGCTCAACCCTTCACCTTTTATCCAAAGCACTCATAACACCATGGGCGCACAAATTGCACTGATGCTGGGCAACAACAATTACAACATGACATACGTGCACCGGACTTTTTCGTTCGAAACGGCTTTGCTGGATTGTATGATGCTGATCAGGGAAAATGAAGCCAAAACCATACTGCTGGGGGGGATTGACGAAGTTACGGCCGAGAGTTGGCTGATTAAAACAAAAATTGGTTTTTTTAAAAAAGAGCCCGTTCGAAGCGGGCAGTTTTTCGATGACCGTCAACAGGGTGCGCTGGCGGGCGAAGGAAGCGCGTTTTTTGTACTTTCGCCAGACCGGACGACGGAAACCTACGCAAGTGTGCTGGGCTCAAAAACGTTTTTCAGGCCGGAGCACCCCACTGTGATCGCCAGGAACATCACTGAATTTCTTGACCGGCACGGAATGAAAGTTGAAGATTTGGGCCTGGTACTGCTGGGATTCAACGGCGACAGTGTATTTGATGATATTTACAGTCGGTTGGAAAACGGGCTGTTTGGGGACACCAACACGGCAGCCTTTAAGCACCTTTGCGGTGAATTCGACACGGCTGCGGCCTTCGCCATGTGGATTGCCGCCAGGGTGCTGAAGTCGGGAAAAATACCGGTAAGCATCCGCCGGAATGAAAAAAACAGTTTTGATGGCAAACCCGTTTTGATCTACAACCACTTCCGAAACGTGAACCACAGTTTGATATTGCTGGGGAGTGCCTGAGGAGGCCGGGAAGGCTGGAGTTGGAAGCCGGGAGTGAGAAGCCGGTAGTTGGAAGCCGGGAGTTGGGAGTTGGAAGTTGGGAGTTGGAAGTTGGGAGTTGGGAGTTGGGAGTTGGGAGTTGGGAGTTGGAAGCCGGGAGCTCAGTCGTCTGACCACTGTTGTTCATTTTTACAGCTTTGCACGATTATCCTTCAGTGGTCTGACGACTTTTGGGGGAAGAAGCCGGAATTCGGAAGTTTGGGGCAGGAAGTTTGTAGTT
>JAJRWG010000328.1 GCA_024276895.1 Bacteroidota bacterium | reverse complement strand
TTCAAAACCACATCACTCAAGGGCTTTGGTGTGGAAGACCTGGAAAAAGGCGTGGTTGCTGCCGGCGCTGCCATCCACTACCTGCACGAAACCCACCACGACAAGCTGTCGCACATTTCGCAACTGAGTCGCATTGACGCCGGCAGGCACGTTTGGCTGGACAAATTCACCATCCGCAACCTGGAACTGATCTATCCCCTCAACCCGGCGGCAAAAACACTGCTTGAAGTGATTGACCACACCCATTCGCCCATGGGCGCGCGCATGATGAAACGCTGGATTACCCTGCCACTGAAAGACAGGAAAGAAATCGGGCGCCGCCAGGAAGTGGTGGGCTTTTTAATGGAGGACAGGGAGAAGGAGCAGCAAATTAACGACGTACTGAAAAAAATCGGCGACCTGGAACGGCTGACCTCAAAGACTGTTGCCTACAGGGTGAACCCCCGCGAAATGGTACAATTGCGCCGGGCACTGCAGGCCGTGGAAGAACTAAAGGATATTTGCGGACAGGCCGGAAACGCTGTGCTGCAGGAAATGGCAACAAAACTGGATCCCTGCCCACGGCTCAGGGAACGGCTGGACAAAGAACTCAGTGACGATCCGCCCACCGCCGTGGCCCGCGGCAAGGTCATGGCCGATGGCATTTCGGAAGAACTGGATGAACTGCGCAAACTTGCCTATTCCGGCAAGGATTACCTGAAACAAATGCAGCAGCGCGAAATCGAAAAGACAGGCATCTCTTCTCTGAAAATCGGTTACAACAATGTTTTCGGCTACTACCTGGAAGTGACCCACACCCACAAGGACAAGGTCCCGGCAGAATGGCACCGCAAGCAAACGCTGACGGGCTCGGAACGTTACATCACCGAAGAACTCAAGGAATACGAACAGAAAATACTGGGCGCCGAAGAAAAGATCCTGTTACTGGAGCAACAGTTGTTTGACGAACTGGTCCGCTTTGCTGCCGGTTTTATCCTTCCCATCCAGCAAAATGCAAATCTGATCGCTGCGCTCGACTGTCTCGCATCCTTTGCGAAGGTGTCTCTCGGGAACAACTACACCCGGCCGCACATTACTGAGGAATACACCATCGAAATCAAAGCGGGACGACACCCCGTCATCGAGCAAAGCCTGGCTGCTGGCGAAGAATATGTACCCAACGACATCTACCTGGACAACGTCAGGCAGCAGATCATCATTCTCACCGGACCTAATATGTCGGGAAAATCGGCCCTGCTGCGGCAGACGGCCCTCATCGTTTTGCTGGCGCAAATGGGTTGTTTTGTACCGGCAGCCTCGGCCAGCATCGGCATTGTGGATAAGATTTTTACACGTGTGGGCGCTTCCGACAATATTTCTTCGGGCGAGTCAACCTTCATGGTGGAGATGAACGAAACGGCAAGCATTCTGAACAATATTTCCAACCGCAGCCTCATCCTGCTGGACGAAATCGGGCGGGGAACAAGTACTTACGACGGCATCTCCATCGCCTGGTCCATTGCCGAATACCTGCACAACCACCCGGCTTACCGTGCCAAAGTACTGTTTGCCACCCACTACCACGAACTGAACGAAATGGCTGCCACCATGACGCGCATTAAAAATTACCACATCTCGGTGAGAGAAATCGGCAACAAGATAGTTTTTCTGCGCAAGATCAAAAAAGGAGGCAGCGAACACAGCTTTGGCATTCATGTGGCTGAGATGGCCGGCATGCCTGCAAGCGTGCTGGAAAGGGCGAAGCAAATGCTGAAGATACTGGAACAAAGCCATTCGGGCGATCAACTGACGAAAGCCGTCAAAGAAAAAAACAGCAGCAATGACTTCCAACTGAGTTTTATCCAACTGGACGATCCTTTGCTGCACCAGATAAAAACCGACATCCTGAACACCAACATCGACACCCTGACCCCCGTTGAGGCGCTGATGAAACTCAACGAGATCAAAAAAATGCTGGGGGGATGAGCAAGCACGCTGCCGCTGAACGACTTTCCTGAAAACCGTCTTTATTGGGCTTCTTTCTACCGCCAATGCCCCGGTTTCGAAAGACCGCCCGGCTGTCAAAATGCCCCCTTCCCGAACCAGGAGTAATCAACTGGCAGTCACCCTTTCTACTTGACAAATGCGAATTTATTTCGTACCTTCGGGGCCTTCTTTCAAACCAAATATTTCTTTTCGTTAACCCAAAAACCAATCCGATGAAAAAGGTACTCCTTTTTTTAACAACGGGCTTGTTCATGGTCGTGGTTACAGCACAAACCTTCCCGGCCATCTCCTCTTTACCGGATCACCGGAATCTTTCAGAACCGACACGGGCATTCAACACCGCTCGTTATGAAAACTCAAACCGTTTCAACAGGTTCACTGTTCACAATCCAAACCCCGAGCTTTTTCTCAAATCGGGAAACACCATCATGCAAAAACTCGATTCGACAATTTACTCCTACAAAACGATGGATGGAAACTGGTCGCTGTCAGGGAAAAAAGAATACCGGTACAGCACATCGGGAAAATTCGTTCAGGTAGTCACTTATGATCCGCAGGAAAAACACCCCGGAACACAATGGGTTGAATTTTCTAAAACGATTTATACCTACAACGATAACGATTTGCTCATCGAAAAAATTAGTTCACACTGGGACAGCGATGCCGGCGAGTGGCAAACCAAATGGAAGACCGAGTACCTATACAACAACGATGCGAAAATCGACCTGATTTACTTCTACTCCATGGATGAAGTATCCGGAGAATGGGAATACAGCGGGAAAACAGAAATTTATTTTAACGAAAGCGGATTGGAATCTGCTATAATCCACTACGACCGGGATGACTACATCTACAACAACGATTACCCGTTTGAAAGGCTTGTATTACCTGTGATTGATACCTGGGGTTATGACCCCTGGTGGGAAACCAGATACTATCACATGCTCCTGACGGATGTATACTCCCTGCCTGTCAATGGAGCCAGGGAATGGGATGAAAAATACAAAAGCGTCATGCACTATTCTGAAATTGAGATCCTAAATATCCCGGAAAACTTATTAAACAAAGTTTTCATTTATCCCAACCCCGCGGGGGATGCATTCCGGATTGCAGGACCGGACCTGCAAACGACGGAGGTCACCGTTGAGATTTTTGACATCAACGGCCGCAAACTCATGGAACAACATATCGCTACGTTTCGGGAGGAGATAAAAATAAACGCGAGCAACTTGCAAAGCGGCATGTACATCTGCCGGCTGACGACCGGGAGTAAGAACGTGACCAGGAAACTCATCATTCGATAAAACCGTTAAACGGCAAACCGTCACTCCATTGCACGTCAGGCTCGAACCAATGAACAGTTCTTGTTCATTGGTCTGACGGTTTGTGCCGTAGATTTTTCTCCCGAAAAAATATTTTTCTTTCTTGTAAAATTGAAAAATGTTTTACATTTGCACCTCCAAAAAATTGGAACGCGGAAATAGCTCAGTTGGTAGAGCACGACCTTGCCAAGGTCGGGGTCGCGAGTTCGAGTCTCGTTTTCCGCTCAACATCCCGGTCCGCGTTTGTCGGGTCGGGATTTGTTCTTTAAAGACAATTGCCCGAGTGGTGGAATTGGTAGACACGTTGGACTTAAAATCCAATGGGCATTGCGCCCGTGCGGGTTCAAGTCCCGCCTCGGGTAC
>JAJRWG010000327.1 GCA_024276895.1 Bacteroidota bacterium | reverse complement strand
GGGAGATGGAGCACACCCTTTTGTTCTCCGATCTGCACCTGAAGTGGGACCCGAAGTCACATTCCTTCATTTCGCAGGGCCCCATCGGACTGGGTTATGTTGCCGGAAAAGCTGTTAACAAATATGTAAACGGCTACGTGCCGATTGAGAAGGGAAGGGCCAGCAATGCCATTCACATCTACCTTGCACTGAGTCCGAAGCAATGGTACTTCTTTTCGTACCGTTACGGGGTGATGCAGGTGATTTCATCCGACGATGAACTGAATCTTTATCTGGAAGAATTAGGTCCCGGCAAACGCATTCTGAATCCCGAAAGCGAAACGGATTACTACGAATTCGTGCTCTCTACACGTCGCAAACAGATTGATTTTGTGCGGAAGATGCGGCGCCTGCTCAGGGAATAGGCTTCAGGCCTGCAATCAATACTGCCATTCACGGCTGCTAACAAAAACTGTGAATAAATTGTTATAAATCGCAACCTTGCCAAACAGATAAATTATGTACTTTTATCCAAGTTTGTAAACCCGGAATTTTAATTAACCAGAAGAAGATGAAATTTATCATTTCGAGCACGGCCTTACTGAGAAGTTTGCAAAAGATCAGTGGTGTTTTAAGCAGCAGCAGCACGCTGCCCATATTGGAGGATTTCCTTTTTGAGCTTTCGGACAGCACGTTGAAAATAACTGCCTCCGATCTTCAGACCACCATCTCTGTCGAGTTGATGGCGGACATGGCCGAAAACCCCGGCGTGGTTGCCATCCCGGCCAAAATGTTACTCGACATTATGAAAACTTTCCCGGAACTGCCGGTTACCATCAGCGTGAATATGGATACCCTTGGCATTGAACTGTTTGCCGGCGAAGGAAAATATAAACTGGTGGGTCACCGCAGCGACGAATTTCCGCAAGTACCCACGCTCGAAAATACTGCCACACCTAAACTCAACAGTTCATTACTGGTAAGTGCTTTTAACAAAACCCTGTTTGCCACCGGTAATGATGAACTGCGTCCCGTTATGTCGGGTGTGCTTTGCGAACTGAAAGAAGACAGCCTTACCTTTGTGGCTACCGATGCCCACAAGCTGGTGCGTTACCGCAGGCCCGATGTGCAAGCCGGCAATGTAGCTTCGCTCATCCTGCCCAAGAAACCCCTCAACCACCTGAAAAACATCATGCCCGATGACGAAGATATTGAAGTGACGATGGAGTACAACGAAACCAATGCCGTCCTTACTTTCGAGAATATCACCCTTATTTGCCGCCTGATCGAAGGAAAGTATCCCAACTACGAAGCGGTCATCCCCACGCAAAACCCGTTCAAGCTTACGGTTGACCGTAAAAGCCTGCTCAATGCCCTGCGCCGCGTCGCCATTTTTGGTAGTAAGTCAACCCATCAGGTACGGTTTAAGATCACCGGAAAAGAATTACTGCTGACGGCTGAAGATATTGACTTCTCCAGCGAGGCCAAAGAAAGACTGACCTGCAGCTATGAAGGCGAAGACATCGAAATCGGTTTCAATTCACGTTTCATGCAGGACATTCTTTCCACCCTCGAATGCGACAATGTCATCGTCGAAATGTCGGCACCCAACAGGGCCGGCATCATCCTGCCGGAAAAAGCCGACGACGATCCGGAAGACATCCTCATGCTCATCATGCCTGTTATGCTTACACAGTAGGCGTTTTCTCAACACAGGTGTCTGAATTATACAATTTCGACAAACAGCTCTCCCGGGACAATACCGACAGCGTTAAGTATGACCTGCGGGAGGCTTATTTTGGTAAATCCGACGTACTGCCCATGTGGGTGGCCGACATGGATTTTGAAACCCCCGCCTTTATCCGCGAAGTCATTACCGCCAGGGCTGCCCATTCCATCTACGGATACTCCTTTCGTAGTGAATCTTATGCGCAGTCAGTTGTTGACTGGGTAAAGCGGCGCCACAACTGGGAAATTGAAAAGGAATGGATTGTGTTCAGTCCCGGTATTGTTCCGGCCCTCAACCTGGCTGTACAGGCTTTTACGCAGCCGGGCGACGGTGTACTGGTGCAACCGCCTGTTTATTTTCCTTTCTTCCGGGTTGTTGAACACCACGGCTGCAAGCTGCTGCAAAACCAATTGCTTCGACAAAACAGGGCGTACACTGTTGATTTTGATGATTTTGAACAGAAGGCACGCCAGGCTAAAATATTTTTACTGTCAAGTCCGCATAACCCTGTGGGTAAATGTTTTACGCGCGACGAACTCCGGAAGATGGGTGAGATTTGCCTTGCCAATGAAGTGCTCATCGTTTCTGATGAAATTCACAACGATTTGATCTTACCCGGTTTCAAACACAACCCGCTGGCATCGCTTTCCGGTGCCCTTGCCGGCAACACACTCACCTGTATCGCCCCAAGCAAAACCTTCAATCTTGCGGGACTGTCCACGTCCTCCGTCATTATTCCGGATGAAAAGTTGCGAAAACGTTTCTCGGCAGTTCTGGAGAGCTTCCACCTGAACAAGGGTAATCTTTTTGGGGCAGTGGCCTCCCTGGCGGCCTACACCCGTGGTGACGAATGGGTGGATCAACTGATGGAATACCTTTACGGAAACTTTCAACTGCTGGACAGCTTTTTCAAAAACGAATTGCCCTTGCTGAGACTCTCAAAAGCAGAAGCGACTTACCTGGCGTGGATTGATTTCAGCAAAACGGGACTGACAGATGACGAGATCAGGGAAAAATTGATTTTTGAGGCCGGGTTGGGACTCAGTCACGGTCCGATCTTCGGAAAGGGCGGAGAAGGATTTCAACGCATGAATCTTGCAACTCCGCGTGCAATTGTCCGGCAAGCACTGGAACGATTGAAGAAAACCTTTGGATAGAAGGTCATCCAAAACTATCTAAACGGTTAATTTTTATTACCTTTGGCACTTATCAAAAACCAACTCCCATGAAAGCAATAAAAATTATCGTAATCATTGTGCTTGTTCTCATTGCCGTTTTCCTTGTCGTTCCGTTGTTTCTGGCCGATAATGTCACGGTTTCGCACACCCAACTGATCAATGCAAAACCCGCTACTGTTTTTCACCAGGTCAACAACCTGAAGAACTGGGAAAACTGGTCGCCTTTTGACGATGACACCACGATGCTGATTTCTTTGGAAGGACCCGAACTGGGCGTAGGAGCTAAAATGCTTTGGACGGGTAAAGAAAGCGGCTCGCTGACCATTGTGGAAAGTAAACCCCACGAGCTGATAAAAACCAGCCTGGATTTTGGACCGGAGGGAGGCGCCAACGGCAGCTGGAATTTTGAAAACACTCCGGAAGGGGTGAAGGTCACCTGGACTACCCGCATTACGAATCTGAGTTATCCTGTAGAAAGATGGTTCGGATTGTTGATGGAGAGTATGTTAAAACCCATGCTCACCAAGGGGCTAAACGACTTAAAGGAATTTGCGGAAAATGCTCCGCAACCACCGGACATTCAGCTTGTAGAACTTAAGGCGCAACCCTCGCTGGCTATTTCCGACTCAGCCACTTTTGAAGGCATCGGACAAATGCTGACCAGGAATTATGGCATACTGTACGCCTTGATACAAAAGCGCCGGATCCCGGCGTCAGGAAAACCCTTTGCCGTTTACCACAACTGGAATCCGAAAGGGTTTACTCAAATCACGGCAGGCATACCGGTTGAGGCAGCTGTTAAAAGACTCAAAGCACCCGTTGCGAATTACGAACTTCCCGCAGGCCAGG
>JAJRWG010000326.1 GCA_024276895.1 Bacteroidota bacterium | reverse complement strand
GTCCGCGGGGCAGCTTGGCCTCGCGCAGTGTAGCCTGCGGCTTGATGGCCAGGTCACCCTTGATGAGGAATGAACCCACATCCTTGTTGATCTTCTGAATCATCTTTTTAAACAATTCAAAGGATTCGAATTTGTAGATCAGCAAGGGGTCTTTTTGCTCGTAGGAAGCATTCTGTACCGACTGTTTCAGGTCGTCCATCTCGCGGAGTTGTTCCTTCCAGGCTTCGTCAATGTGACTCAGGGTAATTCCTTTCTCAAATGAAAGCGGAACTTCGGCACCTTCCGATTCAACAGCCTTTTTCAGGTTGGCCACAATCTGCATTTCTTTAATTCCGTCCGAAAAAGGAATGGCAATGTTTTCGTACTGGCTCTGGTTTTCGTACACGTCTTTAATGACCGGAAGGGTATTTTGCGCCAGTCGTTTTCTTTTTTCCAGGTAATCGGCGTACACTTTATCGAAAAGTTTTTCAGTGAGTTCATCGGTTTTCAGGTTGATGAATTCACTTTCGTCAACAGGTGACTCGGTGGCCAGTGTCCTGTAAAGTTCCAATTTAAAGCCTTCGAAATCTCTGTAGTCCTGGTATTCGATGACAATGTGTTCACACAGGTCGTAAATCATATTTGACACGTCCACGGCCAGCCTTTCGCCAAACAGGGCGTGGCGGCGGCGTTTGTAAATCACTTCCCTTTGCGAACTCATCACATCGTCGTACTCCAGCAGTCTTTTCCTGACGCCGAAGTTGTTTTCTTCCACTTTCTTTTGTGCCCGCTCGATGGACTTGGTGATCATGGAGTGCTGGATGACCTCTCCTTCTTCAAGGCCAAGCCTGTCCATGATACCGGCAATCCTTCCCGAGCCGAACATGCGCATCAGGTCGTCTTCCAGGGAGACGAAAAACTGCGAGCTGCCTGGATCGCCCTGACGACCGGCACGACCGCGCAACTGGCGGTCAACCCTTCGTGAGTCGTGGCGCTCGGTACCGATGATGGCCAGACCACCGGCCTCTTTTACCCCTTCGCCCAGCTTGATGTCTGTACCACGCCCGGCCATGTTGGTGGCAATGGTAACCACTCCCGCTTTACCGGCCTCTTTGACGATGTGTGCCTCACGCTGGTGAAGTTTGGCATTCAGCACATTGTGATCGATATGCCTGCGTGTGAGCATGCGGCTGAGCAGTTCCGACGTTTCCACCGAAGTGGTACCCACCAGTACCGGCCGGTGTTGCTCCACCAGGTTCTGGATTTCATCAATTACCGCGTTGTATTTCTCCCGCTTGGTTTTGTACACCAGGTCTTCACGGTCATCGCGGATGATGGGTTTGTTGGTCGGGATTACGATGACATCCAGCTTGTAGATATCCCAGAATTCGCCGGCTTCCGTTTCCGCCGTACCGGTCATACCCGCCAGCTTTTTGTACATCCTGAAATAATTCTGCAGGGTGATGGTGGCGTAGGTTTGGGTAGCAGCCTCCACCTTGACATTTTCCTTGGCCTCGATGGCCTGATGCAGCCCGTCAGAATACCGGCGGCCCTCCATGATCCGTCCTGTCTGCTCGTCAACAATTTTGATCTTGTTGTCCATGATGACATACTCCACGTCCTTTTCAAACAGAGTGTATGCCTTCAGCAACTGGTGTACCGTGTGAACCCTTTCGGATTTGATGGAATAATCCTTGATAAGTTCACTTTTTTTCTTCAGGAATTCTTTTTCGGAAAGTCCTTGTTTTTCCAGTTCGGCAATCTCGGAACCAATGTCAGGGAGGATAAAAAACTCGTTGTCTTCGTAGGATTGCGAAAGCAAGTCAATCCCTTTTTCTGTCAGGTCAACCGAGTTGTGGTTTTCGTCAATGACAAAATACAACTCGTCGTCAATGATGTGCATGTTTTTGGCCTGCTCCTGCAGATAAAAGCTTTCGGTTTTCTGCATCAGAGCCTTGTTGCCCTCCTCGCTCAGGAATTTGATGAGCGCCTTGTTTTTAGGGAGACCCCTGTACGCCCTGAACAACTGGTCGCCGCCTTTGCGCACATTATCGCTTTTGGACCGGTCCTTCAGCAGGTTCCGCGCTTCGGTAAGGATATGGGAAACCAGCGATTTCTGGGCATTATACAGTTTTTGCACGTCAGCCTTCAGGGCATCGAACTCCTGGAGGTCGCCCTTGGGTGTGGGACCGGAAATGATGAGCGGTGTCCGTGCATCGTCGATGAGTACGGAGTCAACCTCATCCACAATGACATAGTTATGTTCGCGCTGCACCAGCTCGTCTGGGTTGGATGTCATGTTGTCACGCAGGTAGTCAAAACCGAACTCGTTGTTGGTACCGAAAGTGATGTCAGCCTGGTAGGCCATTCGTCTTTCGTGCGAATTGGGTTGGTGCTTGTCGATGGTGTCCACCGAAAGGCCGTGAAACATATACAACATGCCCATCCACTCGCTGTCACGTTTGGCAAGGTAGTCGTTAACGGTTACAATGTGTACACCCTTACCCGGCAGAGCATTGAGGTAAACGGGCAGGGTTGCCACCAGCGTTTTTCCTTCACCTGTAGCCATCTCGGCAATTTTACCCTGGTGCAGCACCGTACCACCGATGAGCTGTACATCGTAATGAATCATGTCCCATTTGATCATGTTGCCGCCGGCCATCCACTCGTTATCGTAGTATGCTTTGCCGTTTTTGATATTCACATTATCCATTCTGGCTGCCAGTTCGGCATCATGTTCATTGGCGGTTACTTCCACCACATCGTTTTCAGTAAAACGCCTGGCCGTTTCCTTCATCACGGTAAAAGCCTCGGGGAGAATCTCATTCAGCACTTCCTGGGTCTTGTCGTAGCTTAGTTTGTCCAGCTTGTCAATTTTGGCGTAGATGTCCTCTTTTTGATTGACATCCATGTCAGGATTATCTGTGATCTGCTGTTTGAGGGCAGCAATTTCACCTTCCTCTTTGGCAATGTAATCGGCGATACGCTGTTTAAATTCAACTGTCTTTTGGCGGAGTTCGTCATTACTTAAGGTACTGATATATTTGTAGGCTTCCTGTATTTTTTCGACATAGGGGTTAATTTCTTTCAAATCCCTGGTGGATTTGTCCCCGAAAATTTTCTTAATAAAACTTTTCATGTGCGTTAAGTCTTTAGACAAAAACTTTTATCAATAATTGTTCCAATGCAGCGAGCTGACAAATGGTGGGCAAAGATAAGGGTTTTGGAAAGAGAGGGGAATGGAGAGGGAGAATTGTTCACAGGCATAAAGAGGCTAATTCCCATTTTGATGTGCTAAGCTTATCTTTGCCTCATGGAAACGACATTACTTGGTTTGTTCGTTCCGGAATACATCTTAGCGCATTTCGAGTACGAACGCACAAAAAAAGAGAGCGGAGTATTCCGCATCTATTTGTCAGAAAAAAAAGACCCGAATCATTATCCGAAAGAGATAGTGGGAAAAGGTCAAAGATCATTGGATGGATTTATGAATCCGATAGAGCTACAGACATTTCCAGCCCAGGGCAAAGAAGTGTTCCTGTATCTAAAACGACGGCGATGGAAGTTAAAAGGGAGCACAAAGAGTTACTACAACACCTATTCTTTTACACAAGAAGGGATGAAAGCCACCAAAGAATTTGGTGCTTTTTTAAAAGAAATTGGTAGAGGGTAGGCCAATCAGCATAGGCAATGTAGCCTATGTATTGGGTATGAGTGCGAAGAAATTGCATCGGTGGTATCAGCAGGTGCTAAGCGGTTTTACTCAAGCTATTGAGAGCGGAGAAATAGGCCAACACGATCTGCAAATAAAAAAACAAGGTGAAATTAAAGAAATAGCAGTTCCCATCCTGGAGGAGAAGAACCTGGGCAGTCAAATGGCCATTGATGAAAAAACGATCAATGGCGTATGTTATACCCTATTGAGTAACAGAAAAACCAATAAAATAGCACTAATGGCAGCCACCCTCAGAGCCAAAGACCTGATGCAGGTCATGCAAAAGTTTGACATAGAAAAGCGAATGCAGGTAAGAAGCCTGAGCAGGGATATGGCACCTAATTACGATTGGCTGGGAAGACAAGCTTTTATGAATGCCTACCATGTGATAGACAAGTTTCATGTAATAAAAAACATTATCGAACAACTACAGGCCATACGCATTTTGTGGGGTTTGGCAAAGGTTTCGCACAGATGATCTTGTTTGCAAATTACTTGCAAATTTTAATACAATGCCTACATCTATTTTTACATTGCTCGACACACGCCGTGTGAAAAAGGACGGAACTTATCCTATTGTTTTCAGAATAATACATAATGAGGTAGCGACAACAGTCAAAACAGGTTATTCTGTTCTCAAATCTGAATGGAATCCAAGTTCACTCACTGTCCGTCCAAATTGCAAACATATTGCTGATGTTTCTAACTTTAATCTTCAGCAACGCGAAAAGGAAAAAGAAATGCAGTCTGCTCTGTTGCAATCGGAAAGGGAAGGTACGATTGAGCATTTAAGTATCCGGGAGATAAAGAAAAGAATTATTCAGCGCTCAAAGCATGACTCTTCTTTCACAACCAATACTACCCTGAATCATTACTGTCTTTTAAGCTATTTGGGAATTTTTTCCGTACGTTAAGTCTTTAAGTTCAATATTTCATCAATTGTAATGG
The DNA here is from genome assembly GCA_024276895.1 of Bacteroidota bacterium. Lineage (GTDB taxonomy): Bacteria > Bacteroidota > Bacteroidia > Bacteroidales > F082 > B6-G9. The sequence continues at coordinate 289 of JAJRWG010000326.1, read as the reverse complement.
GTTCATACCTGTTGTCGGGTAAAGAATTTATATCATCTGTTCATTTTATGGAATACATAACTGATCCTCATCACAAAAAAAATTAAATAAACGGCAACAGGAGGGTCTTGATTTCTTTAATCCCGGCAGCAACTTTAATAATTTATTATCAATAGCGTCCTAAACGTTTACAAAAAATAAAAAATGAGAGAAAGAGTTTCGGTAACTCAAATATCTTTGAGGTGCTCTAACAAAAACAAATTCTCTCATGGCAAATATAACCTTGTTTTCTCAAATTATTTCCAAACTT
>JAJRWG010000032.1 GCA_024276895.1 Bacteroidota bacterium | reverse complement strand
TGGCTCTGGCAATGCGTCCATTTCCATCATCGAACGGGTGTATTATAATGAACCAAAAATGAGCAATTGCTGATTTAACTACTAAATCTATTTTTATTTCATTATTAAACCAATCGAGAAACCTATGCATTTCAGTTTTAATTTGCTTGTATGAAGGGGCTTGATAATGAACTTTTTCTTTTCCCAATGCTCCTGAAACAATTTGCATTTCATCTTTCCTGTAACAAGCGGCATCAATTTTATATAAGCCACTTCGACCTGATGGAAAAAGTGCGGAATGCCAACCAAACAACCTGTCTTCATCAAGCGGTTTTACGTAATTTTGGGTTGCGTCAAGCAACATCTCTACAACTCCTTCAACATTTCTGTCAGGATAAACCATTCCGGCATAATCTAATCCAAGTTTTCTTGCAATAGACGATCGGACTTGTTCATAATTCAAAATTTCCCCTTCAATTTCAGATAATTTCAATACATCAAGTGTCAAAGTTGTAAGGATTGTTTCTTGTTTTATTGAAAAACCCAATGTGCTGATTTGTCCAAATATTTTTCCTTGCAAATGGCGAACTTTCCCAAGCAAAACCTGAACTTCTTTTTCATCCCAAGTGAAATTGGGCCAACTTTTATATTGATAAATGTATTTTGCCATATCATTTTATGATTCTGCAAATATACAGCCTATTCTCCGTAAAAATAAGGAAATTATCTAATTTATTCTCCGCACACTCATTTTTTTCACATTGGCTCTAACGCCAGACCGTCTAAAAACCACCGGGTTAAGTCAAATATTGACCAAATATATGCGTTTTTGAAGCATGTTTGAAAAACAGCCGTGCAGACTCACATTGAAAAACCAAAGGGTTTAGATTTGCTTAAACGAAGCCTTAAGCCCATACTATCGTCGGGTCGGGAATAAAAAAAAGGCATAAAGCCACGGCCATCTTCCGGTGCCATTTGAAAATAGTTTTTTATGAGGCAGGCAGTTACACATTTGCTGGCCTGCGAACGACAAGGATTACTGGTAATTTTATGATTTTTTTTATTGTTTCAGGCAATTTTTTATATTTTTGGCTGTCTTTCTCAAACAAACTCAACTTAAACAATGTCGAAAACTGCGCATGCTTTGTTCATCACGACCCTTTCGCTGATTGTTGTGGTGGTAACCGCTCTGCTTTTTTACAAGGGCTTTTCGTACTACAATACCAGTCTTGAAGAAAGGTTTTACCATCCGGACTACCAGTTATTGAGGTCCAGCGGGTCAGTGGGCCATGGTCTTGGGATAATCGGCACCTTGCTGATAATTATCGGGGTGGGCTCTTACATGCTGCGCAAAAGGTGGCGCCCCCTGTCGCGTTTAGGTCTATTGAAACACTGGCTTGAGTTTCACATTTTCTTGTGCACCCTCGGACCTGTCATGGTGCTTTTTCACACATCCTTTAAGTTTGGCGGACTGGTATCCATTAGTTTCTGGAGTATGGTGGCCGTGTTTGCCAGTGGCGTGATCGGAAGGTTTATTTACATTCAGATTCCCCGTACCATCGAAGGCCGGGAGTTGAGCCTGAACGAGGTCAGGGAAATGAAAGGGGACATCGGAAGGATACTGAGAACCGATTACAACCTGAATGAAGAAAGTTACACTGTCATCGTCGAATCGACACAAAAAAGGCACGATATCAGGAGCAAGAATACTATTTTACTTTACCTGAAAAAATATTTTGAAGACAGACGCAACCTACGGAAGATCAGATCGGTGCTGAAGCATAACAAGCTGAGCCGCGCTGAAAGCAGGAAAATTGTAAGACTGGTAAAAAATGAAATTGCGCTCAACCGCAAGATCGACCGTCTGACCACCATGCAAAACCTTTTCAAATACTGGCACGTGGCACACCTGCCTTTTGCCATCATCATGCTGGTGATCATGATCATCCATGTGGGTGTTACCATCGCGCTTGGTTATAAATGGATTTTTTAAATGGAATTATTGCTGGAAGAAATCGTCATCTATTACGTGGTATTTTTTTTGATACTGCTGGTCATAATTATTTACCTGCGCAGGCAGCGAAAAGACTCACGCATCGTTTCTGAAAAAATCGAACTGGCCAAAAAGGAAGGCAGCAACGAGCCGGTGTCTCTTCACCCGGTCATTGACATCAACCATTGCATCCAGACGGGTGCCTGCATCGCTGCCTGTCCTGAAAAAGACATCCTCGGCATCATGGATGGAAAGGCAACCGCCATCAACGCTTCGCACTGCATCGGCCACGGCGCCTGTTTCCATGCCTGTCCCACCGAAGCCATTACCCTTGTCATTGGTACCGAAGCGCGCGGGGTGGAGCTTCCCCATGTCAATTACAATTTCGAAACCAATATTCCCGGCATTTTCATCGCCGGCGAACTGGGCGGCATGGGACTCATCAAAAATGCGGTGGAGCAGGGCAAACAGGCCGTGGAAAATATTGCCAAATCGGTAAAGAAAAACCACGGAGCCGATTACGACTTGTTGATTGTGGGTGCCGGTCCGGCAGGCATTGCCGGTACGCTGAGCGCAAAAAAATGCCAGCTAAAGTGCATCACCCTGGAACAGGATTCCCTGGGCGGGACGGTGTTTACTTTTCCCAGATCGAAGATTGTGATGACTTCCTCCATGAACCTGCCCCTTTACGGCAAGGTACGCCTGAACGAAACCAGCAAGTCGCGTTTGCTGGACCTTTGGACTACGGCGCTGAACAAGAACCATCTCAGTATTGTAGAGAACACAAAAGTGGAATCGATCGTTCCGGAAAACGGACACTTCAGGGTGAGTACCAGCAAAGGGACGGAGTTTACGGCCCATCGTATTTTGCTGGCCATTGGCAGGCGGGGTACGCCGCGTAAGCTGGGGATTCCCGGCGAGTCAACAGAAAAGGTGGCATACAGGCTGCTGGAACCGGAAGACATCAAAGACAAAGACATCCTGGTGGTTGGCGGCGGCGATTCGGCCGTGGAGTCGGCCATGTTGCTTGCTTCGCAAAACAGGGTTACGCTTTCATACCGCAAGGATAATTTCCAGCGCATCAAACCCAAAAACAAGGAACGTGTTGAAAATACCATTCAGCAGGGAAAAATCAATATGCGTTTCAATACCAAGCTGGTGAGCATTGCAACGGATGAAGTTGTCCTTGCGTCAACGGTTGACGAAAGCAAAGAAACCCTGAAAAACGACCTGGTTTACATTTTTGCCGGCGGGGAACTGCCATCGGGATTTTTAAAGAAAATCGGACTTGAAATTACCAAGAAGTTCGGCGAATCAGTTTTAAAACACAAATAGGATGAAACGGGCAACAGCTTCTACATATTCCTCAAAATCACCGGCAGGTTTGTTCTTTACCCTCTTGTTGTTTTTCCTGTTCGCCCGGGAGGGCAGCTTTGCGCAGTTGTCACCCGGCGATCTGTCGGAGGCACACGCCCACCTGGAAGGCCTTTCCAATTGTACCAAGTGCCACGAACTGGGTGAGAAAGTGGTCAACGAAAGATGCCTCAACTGTCACACCGCACTTAAAAAGCAGGTTGACCAAAACAAGGGTTACCATGTTTCGAAAGACATTAAGGGTAAAGAATGCACCAGCTGTCACAGCGAACACCACGGACGAAAATTTAAGATGATCCGTTTCGACAAGGAGAGTTTCGACCATGCTCGCACAGGATACGATCTGGAGGGTGCTCATGCCAAACTGACTTGCGATAAATGCCACAAAGCCGCTTACATCGCTGACGCTGAAATAAAAAAGAACAAAAGCACCTTCCTGGGCCTGAAGACTAACTGTTTGAACTGCCATGAAGACCAGCACCAAAAGACGCTGTCGTCCGACTGCAAGCAATGCCACGATTTCCGGAAGTTTAAGCCTGCCGCAAAGTTCAGCCACGACAACACAAAGTTTCATCTGGCAGGTAAGCACCGGGAAGTTGAATGCAGCCGCTGCCACAAGGTCACCACTTTAAATGGCAAAGCGTTTACCGAATTTGCGGGCGTGGCCTTCGCCTCCTGTACTAACTGCCACAAGGATGCGCACAACGACAAGTTTGGCGGGAACTGTACCAAATGCCACAATGAACAGTCTTTCCATGTCATCAAATCTTTATCTTCGTTCGACCACGACAAAACCAATTTCAAACTGGAGAACAAGCACCGGTCGGTGGACTGCAAAGCATGTCACAAAACAAAACTGACAGACCACCTCAGCCACAGCCGCTGTACGGATTGCCACAAGGATTACCACAAAGGTCAGTTTGTAAAAAAGGACGGGCATGTACCCGATTGCGCTGATTGTCACACCACAGCGGGTTTTGCCTCGTTTTCGTTCAGCATCGGGCAACACAACCGCACAGGCTTTAAGCTGGAAGGTGCGCACATGGCCACACCTTGTTTTGTCTGCCATCGAAAAGAAGAAAAATGGAATTTCAAAATTGCCGGCAGTAAATGTACTGACTGTCATGATAATATTCACAAGACCTACATCGATGAAAAGTATTATGCTGAAGCCGGTTGCAGAAACTGCCACGATGTGAACAAATGGGCAGAAGTTAAGTTCGACCACAAGACAACCGGTTTCGAGCTGGCGGGCAGGCACCGGGACAAAAGCTGCCGCGACTGCCATTTCAAAACATTGGAAGACGGTCAGTGGATGCAGCGCTTCAGCATATTGACAGGCAACTGCACGGAATGCCACGAAGATAAACATTACAAACAGTTTGAAGTTGACGGTAAAACCGATTGCTTGAAATGTCATGACAACACCGACTGGAAAGCCGGAAAGTTTAACCACAGCAACACACGATTCCCACTTGACGGCAAACATAAAAATGTAGCCTGTTCAGGTTGCCACAAAAAGAAACAACTTGGTCAGGTCAGCTTTGTTCAATATAAACTAAATGAATTCAAATGCGAGAACTGTCATTAATTGTAGTGCTTATTGCTTCCCTGTTTTTCGCGTCTTCCGACTCGCCTCACGGGAAGGGTCTGGAAATCAGTTGCGATGCCTGTCACACCGAGGAAGGCTGGAAAGTGGACAGGAAAAATATAACGTTCAGCCACGACATCACCCAATTCCCCTTGCAGGGGCAGCACAGGGATGTGAACTGCACTTCCTGCCACAAAAGTCTTGTTTTTTCGGAGGCCGATCCGCTTTGCATGAGTTGCCACAACGACATCCACGAACAAACGGTCGGCTTCGACTGTGCACGATGCCACAAGCCCACATCGTGGATCGTTGAAGACATCACGGAAATTCACCAGCACAGCCGTTTTCCCTTGCTGGGGGGCCACATCACCGCCGATTGCTACGACTGCCATCTCACGGCTTCGCTGCTGCGCTTCGACCCGGTGGGGGTGGAGTGCGTGGATTGCCACCAGGACAACTACCAGGCCACCACTGCGCCAAACCACGCGGAGGCCGGTTACTCCACCGATTGCGAGCAGTGTCATAAAATGGATGCCTTTTCCTGGTCGGGCGCTGACTTTGCCCACACCACATTCCCGCTGACCCAGGGGCACGACATCAACGATTGTTCCCGCTGCCACACAGACCCGACCGACTATTCAAATATTTCATCCGATTGTATTGCCTGCCACGAAATAAACTACAACGAAACCACGAATCCGAACCACCAGCAGTTAAATTTTTCAACCAATTGTACCGAATGCCATTCTACACACCCGGGCTGGCAGCCGGCCGAATTCAAAGACCACGACAACCTGTTTCCGATTTATTCAGGAGAGCATGCCGGCGAATGGGCTGTTTGTACCGATTGCCACACCAGCCCTGACAATTATGCCCTGTTCACCTGCATCACCGCCCAGTGTCATGAAAAAAACGACACGGATGGCGAACACAATGAAGTCGGCGGTTATGTTTACGAAAGCGTGGCCTGTTTGCAATGCCACCCCTCCGGTTCAGGCGAAGGTGGCTTCAACCACAGCATTTCATCCTTTCCCTTAAACGGCGCTCATCTCGATGCTGAGTGTGCGTCCTGTCATGCTGACGGCTACACAGGAACACCTACCAATTGTGTCGATTGCCATCTGCCTGACTATACAGGTTCTGTAAATCCCGGCCACGTGGAGATCGGACTTTCGGAAGATTGTGCCTCCTGCCACACGGCAGACCCGGGCTGGCAGCCGGCAACATTCAATGTCCACAACAACTATTACGCGCTGACAGGAGCCCACAACACCATTGCCAACGACTGTGCCACCTGCCATAACGGCGACTACGTAAACACGGCCAATACCTGTGTGGGATGCCACGAGGAAAATTTTAACCAGACCACCAATCCCAACCACAGCGCTATCGGCCTGACCACCGATTGCGAAATCTGTCACACCACACAGGCAGGCTGGCAACCCGCAAGTTTCGACAACCACAACGATTTTTATCAACTCTCGGGAGCGCATGCGGCCATCGCATCAAACTGCGTTGACTGCCACAACGGCGATTACAACAGTACGCCCAATACATGCGTGGGTTGTCACCTGGAAAACTACAACCAAACGACCAATCCGCCACACGCATCGGCACAATTCCCCACCGATTGCGAGCAGTGCCATACGGAATCGGTATGGTCGCCGTCCACATTCGACCACGACGGGCAGTACTTCCCCATTTACAGCGGCGAACACAATGGCAAATGGTCTCTTTGTGCCGAGTGCCACACCGTACCAAGCGACTATTCCCTGTTCAGTTGCATCGACTGCCACGAGCACAACAAGCCCGACACCGACGGCGAACACAACGGCGTGAGCGGCTACGTTTACAACAGCATTGCATGCCTGGATTGTCATCCTACAGGCGGTGGGGACTTGATTAATTCACCCAAACGATTTAAAGTCAGGTAATGAAATATTTTGCACTTATCAGTATGTTTTTTCTCTCCGCACTTTGGCTGAACGGCCAGACCACTAAGGAAACCGACAACGGAAGAGTGTCCTACATCACCTCCCAGAATGTTTACGTGCGGTTCAACTCAACCGAAGGTATCGAAACCGGCGATACGCTTTTTGTGAAGCGCGATGGAAAAATGGTGCCTGTACTGCAGGTTAAAAGCATGTCATCCATGTCGTGTGTGGGTACACTGCTTTCAAACATCGAACTGAAGGTTGATGATGTGGTGGTGGCCAGAAAAGCGCCAAAAAAAGTATCCCGCACCGAAAGCGGTACGAAAGAAAAACATCTGATAACTGAACCAGCTCTGGTTGTTCCCCTGGAAACAGCAGACACCATGCACGTTGCAGAGGAAAAGAAGAATAAACAGGAGATAGACGGACGTCTGTCGGTTTACTCCTATTCCAATTTTTCCAATACGTCCGGAGGCAACAGCCAGCGGATGCGTTACACTTTTTCGCTGAGGGCCGATAATATTTCGGATTCAAAATTTTCTGTGGAAACCTATTTGTCGTTTGTTCACAGCAACACCAACTGGGAAGAAATCAAAAGCAATATTTTCAACGGCTTGAAGGTGTACAACCTGAACCTGAAATACCAGCCCGTTGAAAGCCTGAGCATCTGGCTGGGACGCAGGATCAATCCCAGCCTGTCCAGTGTTGGAGCCATTGACGGGCTGCAGGTGGAAAATAATTTCGGACAGATCATCCTGGGCGGCTTTGTGGGCTCACGACCCGATTACGCGGACTACAGTTTCAACTTCGATCTTTTTCAGGGAGGGCTGTACCTGGGGCATGTTTACAAAAACAGGAAGAAGCGCGAAATGCGTTCAACACTGGCTTTTATTGACCAGGAAAACAACTGGAATACTGACCGCCGTTACATCTACCTGCAGCACAGTAACGCGCTGGTCAAGAACCTTTATTTCTTCGGAACGGCTGAACTTGAATTGTATCAAAAGGTAAACGACACGGTCAGTTCAACCTTTAACCTGACCAATTTGTATATGATGCTCCGCTACCGCGTTCTCAGGCAGTTGTCGTTTTCCCTCTCCTACAGTTCCCGGAAGAACCTCATTTTTTATGAAAGCTACAAAGACTTTGTGGAACGGCTTATCGACGAGGATGCCTTACAGGGTTTCCGCTTTCAGATCACCTACCGTCCGGTCAGGAACTTGTCTGTGGGTGTGAAAGCCGGCTACCGGGCACGCAAGCAGGACCCCATTCCCACCAAAAATATTTATGCTTACCTCACTTACAGCCGGATACCCGGCATCGGCATTTCGGCCACGCTTTCGGCCACTTTTCTGGAGACCTCCTATCTTGCCGGCGGCATTTACAGCATCAACCTTTCGCGCGACATCGTAGCGGGCAAGCTGTTTGCCGGGGCGAGCTACCGTTACGTGGACTATCGCTACACCTACTATGAGGCGACACTCAACCAGCACGTGGTCGATGTAAACCTGAACTGGCGCATCATTCGTCACCTGTCGCTTTCAATGGCATGGGAAGGCTTGTTCCAGCAGACCTACACTTACCAAAGGCTTTTTGTCAGCCTGACGGCACGACTTTGATGTGTGACACTGTTAAATTTCAAAACTAAAGTTGTGTTTGTTAGAAAGATGTATTTTTGTTCGTCATGGAAAAAAACACTTTTTACATCAAAAATATGGTTTGCAACCGCTGTATCGAATCCGTGCTGAACATTTTTGAGTCGCGGGGTTTAACGGTATTGCAAATAGAACTGGGTAAAGTGGTCACCAACCGGGAGGTGACAGAGGAGGAGTTGTCTGAACTCGGAAACCAACTGAGATCCACGGGGTTTGAGCTCCTGCAGGACAAGAGCCACAGAATCATTTCCGAGATCAAGGCAGAAATCATCAAACTGATCCATTACGACAAGGAAATTGAAGGACACGTGAACATTTCCGAGTATTTGTCCGGCACGCTGGGTTACGACTATTCCTACCTGAGTAATCTTTTTTCATCCGTCGAGGGTACGACCATCGAAAAATACGTCATCAATCAAAGAATCGAACGGGTGAAAGAACTGCTGGTTTACGACGAAATGACACTGAAAGAAATTGCCTACCAGATGGGTTACAGCAGTGTCCAGCATTTGTCCAACCAGTTTAAAAAGATCAACGGGCTGTCGCCTTCGCATTTTAGAAAGATCAAAGAAAAGAAGCGAAAACCCATTGATCAGGTCTGACATCCAAAAACAATGCAACTCTTTCCCAAAATTATATTAAACGTTATCACATTTATGTATTTCCTTTGCGCCTGAAAATGTTTGGAAAAATTCTGCATATCATTTTGGCCCTGGTGTTGTTAACGGCAACAACGGGATTTTCTGTTTCTGATCACGACTGCGACATGCAGATGGTTCAGGCTGTAGAAAGCATGGATACAGGCTCGTGTTGTGTTGAAATGGACATGCCGGAATGTTGTGTTGACAGTGCAGAATACCTCCGTTTTCAAATGGATTTTGTTTGTCCCCCTGTTTTGGAAAGGGAGCAACTACCGGTTCAGGATAATTTTCTCTCAGCCGTATCGGCTTTTTCTTTGCACACCGGTGAAGTAAAAACTTACGCAGTTTCTGCTGTAACAGAATCCCCCCCCTCTGCGGCCTTGCCAGCCCGGCTGGCCATGCTACAAACTTACCTTATCTGATTTTTTTGGTACGCGTTGGTTAATGCCTGACAGCGGTAATTACCGCCTGTACGGCTTGCCCACTGTACCTGGCTGTCAGGGTTTTGCCCTTCCCCGGCTTGTTTTGACAGAAACGGTCAACAAGCCCTGATGTCGCATCAGTGGTTCGTCCCGGTTGAACGACGGTTTACCTTATAAATACAGAAAAAACAACTTTAAATAATTCAAAATTTTAAACCATGAAAACAAAAACCTTAGTATTAATCGCAGTAATGATTGCATTTGGTCTGACGACTGTATTTGGTCAGGGAATGCAAATGCACACCAAAAGTACCGGTCATCAAATGGATAAAATGAAAAGCCATGACGCACCGGACAGCTTTAAAAAACAACTTGCTTCTGTGCTCGACAACTATCTGTTGCTCAAAGATGCGCTGGTGGCCTCGGATGAAATGCTGGCCCAAACCGCCGCACAAAAAACACTCGATGCGCTGATGGCTGTGGACATGACCCTGCTCCAGGGTGATGCACACATGAAATGGATGGAATACCAGAAACCCATTGAAAGTAACCTCAGGGGTATTGTGCAGATGAAAGGCATCGACATGAAACGCAGCCATTTTGGTAATGTTTCGGAAGACCTGTCTGAGGCACTGAAAGTTTTCGGTGTTGACAACAACGAAACGATTTACATCGACTACTGCCCGATGGCCAACAACAAAAGGGGCGGCTATTGGTTAAGTACCGAAGAAGATATCAATAATCCGTATTTTGGAGGCAAGATGCTCAAATGCGGATCGGTAAAAGGAACCATTTAGCAAACACTGGGCTAAATGCCCCGTTTCCGGCCCCTCCGTTCCGCCCGGAGGGGCCATACGGGGAAAAGCAAACGCTGTGGATAACCGATACCGACAATGACTCCTGCTAATAGAAATTACAAACAATACATCCGCAAGGTACACAGGTACCTGGGCGTTATCCTGGGCATCCAGTTCCTGCTGTGGGTAACAGGCGGCATCTACTTTAGCTGGAGTGATATCGATGAAATCCATGGCGACCACCTGATAAAACAACAAAAGGCATTTCCGGCAGATATATCACTGGTTTCTCCTGAAGTTGTTATTCAAAACCTGAAAAATGAGTTGAAAATAGATTCCATCATTGGGATCAAACTGATCAGCATTTTGCAGAAACCCGTGTACCAGCTTGACTATTATTCAGCAAAGCAAGAGAAAGTATTGCTGGCAGAAGCCCAAAGCGGAAAACGCCGGCCGGCTGTTTCAAAGCAGGAGGCACAGGACATTGCCGCAGCTTATTTTAAGCCACAGGCAAGCATCAGCAAGGTTGAGTACCTGGAGTCGGCCGGCAGTCATCACGAATATCGTGAAAACCCGCTTCCGGCCTGGGCTGTGAGCTTTGACTACCCGGGAAAACCAACGCTTTACATTGCAGCTCAGCAAGGTAGCTTTCAAAAAATAAGGCATCGCGACTGGCGGGTATTTGACTTTTTATGGATGTTTCATACCATGGATTACCAAAAAAGAGATAACTTTGGCAACTTATTGTTGCGGACATTTTCCGTGTTTGCC
>JAJRWG010000325.1 GCA_024276895.1 Bacteroidota bacterium | reverse complement strand
TACTCAAAAGGGGAAAAAGGAATAAAATGAAAAAACTGATATTTTCGCTGGTGTTGGCCACCAGTTTGCTGACGGCCTGCAAACAGCAGCAAAAACAGGACAGTTTAAGTGTGGAAGAAGGCGTTACAAAAAGCCTCAACGATAGCCGGAAAAAAAGCATTGGGAATATTTTGTACACGCTGATCCTGGACATTCCACAGCAGAAGGAAAAGGAAATCAAGGGCGGTTTGCAAATCGATTTTCAATTAAAGAGGAACGAACAACCTCTGGTGCTCGATTTTGACGCCCCCAAAAAAAACCTGTTGCGGGTGCTGGCAAACGGCAATGAGGTGGATTACCGCTTTGAAAAAGGGCACATTATCCTGCCCGTCAGTGCCCTGAAGGTCGGAATCAACCAACTGAAAATCGACTACATTGTAAACGACCGTGCTTTAAACAGGCAGGAAAATTACCTTGTCTCCCATTTCTTCCCTGACGGGGCATCCGCCGCTTTTCCCTGTTTCGACCAGCCCAACCTGAAGGCCCTGATGTTGCTCAACCTGATGGTTCCACCCGAATGGGTGGCTATGGCAAATGCACCGGCAAGACAGGTCGATACGGGTGTGTCGAAAGTGTTGTACCAGTTTGAAAAAACCAAACCAATAAGTACCTACCTGTTTGGCTTTGCCGCAGGTGATTTTAAAAAAGTATCAAAAGAAAGAAAAGGCCGGACGGTGAACTTATATTTCCTGCCCGGGGATGCGGAAAAAATTTCCGGTAACGAGGATTACCTGTTCGACCTTCAGCTGAATGCACTGGAGTGGATGGAAGCCTACACCCAGATTGCCTTTCCCTTTCAAAAATACGATATGCTGCTGCTGCCTTCATTGCCCGCCAGCAGGGTGGCCCAGCCCGGACTGGTTTATTTTAAGTCAGATATTTTGCTCGTTGACGGCTCAGCAGGCCCTGAACAGGACTTGTTACGTGCCAGGGCTGTCGGATTCAAAACAGCTCAGATGTGGTTTGGTAACCTGGTGACCATCGATTGGTTCGGCAGTGCCTGGATGGTGGAAACCCTGGACGATTACCTGGCTTCGAAGATGGTGAACCCTTCGTTTACAACCATTTACCACAAGCTGGAATTTCTCAACAACCATTACCCGAAATCTTATGCAGCCGACCGTACGGCAGGCAACCACCCCCTTCAGCAAACATGCAACAACCTGAAGGATGCCGGACTGCTTTACGATGACATTTATTTTCACAAAGGGCCAATTGTTTTCAGGCAACTTGAAAAAATCCTCAGCGAAGAAAGGCTAAGATCGGCGCTTTCCGATTTCCTCCGAAAGTATTCTTTTGCCAATGCCTCGTGGGATGACCTTGTGGCTGTACTTGACGAGCATACCCACGATGATATGCAGGCATGGTGCGATGTTTGGGTAAAAGAAGCCGGCATGCCGGAGTACAAGGCATTTCAGGAAGTTGACCTTTATGTGATCAACCAGTACGATCAAAACCAAAAGGATGTCATCTGGCCCCAGCAGCTTGACCTCTACAAAAAATGGGAAGCAGGCTGGCAGCATAAAGAGGTTTGGGACGACACAAAGCGATTCGAATTCCCCATCCCCGACATGGTGGACATCGTCATGATCAACTGGGACAGCCATGCTTACGGATACTTTTTCCAAAACCTGAGGGAGAAAAACTTTTTGCTGTCCAAACGCATGTTGGAATTCGACCCTCTGCGCAGGGGAATTTCCTACATTACCTTATGGGAAAACCTGCTGCGTGAAAACATGCTTCCCCTTGACATGCGCGAGGCGCTGGAGCTTTACCTGAAGCGCGAAAACCGCATTGAAAACATCAGGCTGTTGCTGAGCTACTATCGAAAAATGTTCTGGCGTTACTCCGATTCCGAGAAACGAAGCGGGTGGGCCAAAACCATGGAACCCCTGCTGTGGGAGAAAATAAAGTCTGCAGAAACACCCGAGGAAAAATATGCCTTTTACAAGGCTTTTACCGAAACGGCAATTACCCGTGATGGCATCGAAAAAATGCTGGGGCTCTGGAACGGAAAAACGAAAATAAAAGGATTAAAGCTCTCCGAAGGCGACCGGCTTGAACTGGCTTTCGAACTGGAGGTTCGTAAGGGTTTACAGGAAGCCGAAGCCGTTCCCGCAGATATTCTTAAACAGCAGAAACAACAAATGGTAAATGAAAAGCTGCTTAAAAGGCTGGCTTTTGTTTCACCTGCACTGGATAAAAGTGAAGGCGTCCGCAGCAGTTTTTTTGAGCAACTGAAAAGCCCTGAAAACAGAAAAAATGAGGACTTTGTCATCGAAGCGGTGCGCTACCTGCACCATCCGCTCAGGGTGATTCACGCCGAAACCCTGGTGTTGCCGTCGCTTGAAATGCTTGACGAAATCAGGCAGACGGGCGGATTGCTGTTTCCCGATCGCTGGTTACAGGCTACCTTTTACGGCCACCGGAACAGTGTGGCAGCAGAAACAGCACTCAATTTCCTGGATGCCCATCCCGGACTGAATCCGCTGTTAAAACAAAAAGTACTCCAGGCTATTGACCCGGTACAGCGGGCCGTGAAACTGGAAGCCGACCTGGAGTTGGAAGAGTAAGAGTAAAGTCGTCTGACCACTATTGATAAAAGTCTCTACCCTGAAAAAGTTTTCTTCAGTGGTCTGACGACTGTTGGGGTTTTTCCATCTGGCAAGTTAAAAGAGGCTAAATTTTATTTTGATGTGCTACAACCCCTTTATTCGGCTTTAAAAGCATAATCTCTTTGGGTACCTTTGTGGCTTCTTTGAGTAACTTTGTGTAACAGCTATTGCACAAAGAGCCACAAACCTGCCCGCCGCCTAGCTTTGGCAGGCGGGGAAGACTCAAAGTTTCACGAAGAAAAACAGATGTTA
>JAJRWG010000324.1 GCA_024276895.1 Bacteroidota bacterium | reverse complement strand
ATTGACAGTTGTACCGCTTTGCAGACGGTAAAAATACATGCCGGCGGGAAGGTTGTTGCCGTTAAGTATCAGCTTGTACTCCTTGTCTGCTTCAGCTACACCGTCAAACAAAACAGCGACCACCATGCCCTGAGCATTGTACACGGTGAGGGTCGTGGTTCCGGTTTCGGGAACTTTAAACACAATGTTTGTTTCGTAACTGAACGGGTTGGGGTAAGCAATGAACGGGGTTTCGGGTGTTGCTCCATCATCAATGGTAGCAGCTGCCCCGGATTTAAAGCTGGCTTCGTAGAAAGTAACAACGGGGTTATCGCCAACATCGCGATGTTTGATCTTTTTCTTGTGATTGTTGTATTTCATTCTAAACGAATAGGTCACGGGGAGCAATTCTTTTTTCACAATGCCAAGGCCATCATCACCGGTAGTTCCGAAGTACTTTTTCTTTTTGTGCGATTTGTACTTAACAACCCCACCATCGAGGCCGAGAGTGCCGTCATCCTTGCGCAGTTCAACGGTAACTTCGGTGGTGTAGAAAGTAAAATCGGCAGGCACGGACACTTCTTCCTCTTTCTGCCGTGCACCTGCATATGCCATTCGCAAGTCAACTTCATCGAATTCTTCATCTTCGTCGCCGTCCCCGTCACCATCTCCGTCGTCATCATCTGTGGGCGTGTTAATGCCGAAGATACCTGTGGCAGCTTCATTTGCTGTTTCCCAGTCATCGTCAAAGCGGTACTTACATTTTCCACCCGAAAGATAATTACTGTCACTGTCTTTCAACCTGACCAGTACCGGGTAATCTTTAAGTACAGTAACCATGGCGGTTCCTGTTGAGAAATTGCCCTTGGTATCGGTAACCGTGAGGGTGACGATTTGGTTGCCCTCATCATCACAGTCGAATTCGTAAACGTCCAGGCTTCTGCTCTGGATGCCGCAATAGGCATAACTGCCATTATCAATGTCGTCAACGGTGATGCTTGCCGTACAAGTGTCACTGAGCGTAATTTCGATGTCCTGTGTAATGACAACGGGGAGTTCCAGGTCAAGGAAAATCTCGACCGTGTCCGCGTCGGTGACGCCATCGTTGAGGTTTACTACTTCCAGTTGCAGTTCGTAGGTGCCGTCACTGCTAAAATCGGCTGTTGTGGTAAGGGCCGACGAATCGGCAAAAGTAACATCGCCGGGTCCTGAAATCTTTGTCCAGGTAAAATTAGTGCCAATGGGTACCGCTTCCGGGTCAGTTGTTCCGTTCAGGTAGATGGTATCGCAGAGCGTACCTGACTGGTCTTCTCCGGCATCGACGGTAATGTCGCCATCAGGGGGAGGATCACCACCACCAGGAGGGCCACCACCAATCGGAGGTGCTTCACCATCGGGTGGATTTCCACCACCGGGAGGATCCCCGGGGTTGGTGATCATTCCGCCACCGCCTTTACCTTTATCGAATTCAAGAAAACTACTATTAACCGCTTGTTGCGTTTTGGGAGTGTTTGTTTCAACAGCCTGCCCTTTTTTCTTCAAACCAGATGATTGGGAATGGGCAGTAATACTTAAACCGGCTATTAGCACAATAGCTACAGCCCTCCATAAGAGAATCGGAAAATTTTTCATAAAAGCTTGTTTTGTTAAAGATAAAAATCGGCTAAAGTTACAGCTTTTTTTAAAAATACTGCAAAAATTTATGAACAATTTAAAGTTGAATTAATTTTAATCCTGTAAAACAGAGACATACAGATGAATCAAGCCTCTCCAACAAGTTGATTGAATAAACTTTTCAGATACGCAAGGTTCTTCGCCCGAAAGGCCCTCATCTTTTTCGCTGCGTAGAGTGAAGCAATCAGCCCAACGGCCAATCCGGCAAATAAACCTGATGCTGATTCTTCGTCTCGTAAAGCTAAAACATCAAGAAGCAATTTCTCTTCAAAATAAATGTGGATTGACAGAAAAGTGAGCAGATAAATTACGGGGATCAAAACGATGAAAGTCCACCTTTTTTTTCCTTCTGTCCAGGAGTTTAAAAGCCTGATCTTTTCGTTTAGCCAGCTTTTCAGGGATTGCCGGCCCGGATATTTTTGCAGCTTGTACCAGGCAACAATACCCGAAACCAAAGAAACCAGAGAAATCATTCCCAACACCAGGTTGTTTATTTGGTAAGGTAAATCCTCCGGCCTGTTTTTTGCGGTAAAGAACAAAAACAGCAAAAACCCCGCACTGACCAGAATGGCAATGCCGTACACCAGTAGAAATTTACGGATGGTTTTCCTCGTTTTTACTCTTAATAACTGTTCTAACTCCTTGTCAGACTTGTTTGGAATGACCGAATCAATTTTCTTCCAGACATTGCCCCATTCAGTATTTTCCATCGTTCAAATGATTTAAAATGTTTTTCAATACTTTTTTTGCCCTGTTGATGCGGACCCCCACATTGGATTGCCTGATTCCGAGTATCTGTGAAATCCCGGCATAGGTTTGCTCTTCAAGGTACAGCAGCATGATGGACTTGTCAATTTCGTTCAGCTTGTTAATGGCTTCCAGCAGCAGACGGATGTCTTCGTCACGGATAATTTTCTCATCAGTTCCCATTTCATCCATGAAATCGGGTAAACTTTCGCGGTAATCCACCCGTGATTCTTTTTTTAGCCGGGCGATGGAGGTGTTGATGGCTACAGCATAAATCCACGAACCCGGGCTTTTTTTATTGCGTAAGTCGGGGTATGATTTCCACAACTGATACAATATTTCCTGAAAGTTGTCTTCCCTGTCGGTTTTATCACGGAAATAAATCAGATTTACCTTATGCAGTATGCCCTGGTAATTTGACATGGTTTTCAGGAACTCCTGTTTCAGCGAATTCATGTGTGTTGTTTCTTATAAAGTAGATTCCGGGACGGATTTATTACAAAGAAACTTAAAAAACTTTAGTAAGCCCATGGGCCGGAAGGAGAATTTGTCAAAACAAGAGAAAGGAATTGCTCTGGTAGAGACAGTGTTAACAGAATGAATCAATCATTCCGTGCCCGGTTTGCTTTGAAAATATTTTGCTGATTTGCAGGCTCAGTCTGTTTCCACCACCAGCGACCTGACCTTTAGCTCTTTCCCCTGCAACACCTTGTGAAAAAGGCTTCCGCAGTGGGGGCAGGGGTCGAAAACATT
>JAJRWG010000323.1 GCA_024276895.1 Bacteroidota bacterium | reverse complement strand
CAGGAATGGGAAGAACTTGACCTGGGAACCGATGCCAATTTCCAGGATATTTGCTATGCCTTAAACAATGAAAGTTATGTTTTTGTTGCAGGTGGCGAAGAGATTTACAAATCAACAAACGGAGGCGACTCATGGGCCAGCCTTAGCCAAAGTTTCTCGCAAAGTTTATGGGGTATCAGTTTCCCGACGACTACGATTGGATTTGTGTGTTCCAACGACGGCTACGTTTTAAAAACAACCGATGGTGGCCAAACATGGACGATAAGCCTTCAGGTAACTTCGGGCGGTTTCGACCGCGTGGTTTTTAAAGATGAAGACAATGGGATCGCAGCCGGATCGAATACCTACACCACCAGCGATGGCGGCGACAACTGGACCTTGACAAACAGTGAAGGGTATTGGGCGCTCGACTATGCGGCAGGCGATACTTACTATGGTGCTTCGCAGGTAAAAATAGTAAAATCAATAAACAACGGACAAAGCTGGACAATGCTAAAGCAAGATTATAACTCATTGTTCGGCTCGGTTAGTTTTTACGACCTCGACCACGGCCTGGTGGGCGATGCCGGGAAAGCCTGGATCACCAACAACGGCGGTACTTCATGGACCGAATCCACCAGTCCCGGAACTGGCATCAACCGTGCCGCTGCCCGGATGGATTTCGATACCTGTTTCATCAGCGGTGAAGACGGTTTGATCTTTAAATCAACCGATGGCGGTGTCAACTGGGTTCAGGATGGTGATTTTTCGGGAAACTTCTTAAGGGATATGGATATCACACCGGACAACACTCTGTTTGCCGCCGGGTTTCAGGGGATTGTCGTCAGAAAAGTTTATGCTCAACCCGAAGCCGATCCCGCCATTTCGGTTGACCCGTCTGAACTGGTGTTTGACTCTATCCCCGTTTCGGATACTACTTTTGAATATCTCACGGTAACCAATACCGGCGGAAAAGTGTTACGGATTGATTCATTGGTTACCGACAACGATAACTTTTGGACCAACCAGGGCCCTTTCAATCTGGTCGGGGGCGAAAGCAAAACTTTTGAAGTGTATTTCTCCCCGGCCAAGTCAGGCCCGTCCGAGGGATGGCTGACCATCTTCAACAACACCAAGTTTACCGGTGCCAAAAAAGTGCATTTGAGCGGTTACGGGATGGAAACTGTCGGGATGGACGAAAACGAGACGCAGGAAAATGATTTCATCATCTTTCCAAATCCCGCTTCCGGTTTAGTAAATATTTCATTTAACGGGCAATTAATACAAGGCGGACAGGTGACTATTCTTAACATTCACGGACAAAAATGTATGACCGTGGATTTTTATCAGTCCGGTTCCCCGGTACTCAAACTCAACATAACAGACCTGGAGGCAGGTATTTATTTTGTATCTGTTCTCACAGGAAATCAATACTTTACGCGCAAACTGATGATCGGTAAATAATCTACCAAATTTGACATTTCGGTCAAACCCCGGTCTGATGAATTCATGCCGGGGTTTATTTTTTCAATACGATTCAACCGGGTTTTAGCGTTAAATAAACGGATGGTTCGGTTTTTCCCGGATCACCGGAAATAAAAATCGTTTTGAAATTGGACATTTAGTCATTAAATTTGCATGCAAATAAAAAACCATGGAAGACCAGAATATTGTGAAACAGGAAGAGCACCCCAGGAATTCTAATTTATGGATGTACATTGTTTTGATCATACTCGCACTGGGTATTATCGGCTTGTCGATCTACATGATCTCGATGAAAAAGAACCTGAACGAACTGGTCAGGGAAAAAGACAGGCAGCGGGTGGAACTGGCCGGAGAACTACGGATGCTGCTCTTTACGCACGACAGCATTAAAATGGCTTACGGTGAGCTTTCCGACTCGCTTTACGTCAAGGACAGCCTCATCCAGGAACAGGCCAGGGAGATCAACAACCTGCTCAATTATAAGTGGGATTACTACAAGATCAAGAAAAAACTTTCGCGCCTGCAGACCGTCGCTCAAAAATACGTCCTGCAAATGGACTCACTCTACACGGTTAACCATCAGCTTACCGAGGAGAACCTGCAAATAAAAGAGGAGATTAAAATTGAAAGACGCAAAAACCGCGAGCTGGAAAATCTGAAAAATGAGCTCAGCGAAAAGGTGGACGAGGCCTCCGTCATCGGGGTTTACAATGTGGAAGCATTTCCCGTTCGCGTAAAAGGCGGTGGAAAAGAAACCGTTACAGACAAGATCAGACGAACCAACAGGATCAAGGTTTGCTTTACCGTAGGCAGTAATTCCATTGTTGAACCGGGCAAAAAAACAATTTACATCCGTATCGCCCGCCCGGACAAAGAAATACTGGCCAAAGGAAGAGGTGACGAATACACTTTTGTCCACAAGGGTGAAGTGCTGCAATATTCCATCAAAAAGGATTTCGACTACCAAAACGAGGCTTTCGACGTATGCGTGCGCTGGAACCGCAGGCAATCGCTGGAAATGCAACCCGGCATTTACCATGTGGACGTTTACGAAGGCAATCACAACATCGGCAGCACTACTTTCGAACTCAAGTAAGGTAAAACAGTCTTTCGAATTTGAAACAGCAAAGCCCCCGGCAGTAAAAAATACCGGGGGCTTTGCTTTTACAATTGTTGTAACCGATCACTTCAGCACTGTCAGCGAACCTGTTGCACTCACTTCCAGGGATGAAGCACTTTGCACCGTCAGGGT
>JAJRWG010000322.1 GCA_024276895.1 Bacteroidota bacterium | reverse complement strand
GGCGGAAAACGTGGAGATCATCATCCACCTGGCCAACAACGTTTCGCCCGACCAAACCATCGACGCACTGTACGCTTTCACAAACTGCGAGGTTTCCATCTCACCCAACAGCTGTGTCATCCACGACAACACGCCACAGTTTCTCTCCGTCAAAGAAATCCTCCGGCTGAACACCGAACACACCGTCAAACTGCTGAAAACGGAGCTGGAAATCAGACTGGAAGAACTGCACGTACTTTGGCACAACGCTTCACTGGAGAAAATATTCATCGAAAACCGCATTTACCTTGACATCGAAAGCTGCGAAACTTGGGACTGTGTGCTGACGACCATCGACAAGGGGCTGGAACCCTTTAAAAAACTCCTCAGACGGGAAGTCACCAAAGACGACCTCGTTCGCCTGACCGAGATCAGGATCAAGCGTATCTCCAAATACAATGCCTTCAAGGCCGAAGAGCAGATCAAAGCGGTTGAAGCTGAAATTGAAGAAGTGTCCAACCACCTGGCCAACCTCATCAACTACGCCATCAATTACTTCCGCCAGATAAAAAAGAAATACGGCAAGGGCAAAGAACGGAAAACCGAAATCCGGAATTTCGATAACATTCACGCTTCGGCAGTGGCCGTGGCCAACCAAAAGCTGTACGTCAACCGTGCCGAGGGCTTTGTGGGAACCTCCCTCAAAAAAGACGAATACGTTACAGATTGTTCCGACATCGACGACATCATTGTTTTCAGGGAAGACGGAAGTTTCATCGTAACAAAAGTCAGCAGCAAAGTGTTTGTGGGTAAAAACATCATCCACATTGACGTATTCAAAAAGAACGACGACCGCACCACCTACAACATGGTTTACCGCGATGGCAGGCGCGGCAACAACTACGTGAAACGCTTCGCTGTCAAGGGCATCACCCGCGACAAAGAGTACCAGCTAACCAAGGGTACCCCCGGAACGAAAGTGATGTACTTTACCGCCAACCCCAACGGCGAAGGCGAAATCATCAGGGTGAACCTCAGGCCGAAACCCAAATTGAAAAAAACCAGCTTCGACTTTGATTTCAGCCAACTGACCATCAAAGGCAGAGGGGTGAAAGGAAACATCCTCACCAAACACACGGTCAGGAACATCGTGCAGCGTGAGGAAGGTGTTTCGACCCTGGGTGCTCGCGATATCTGGTATGACGAAACCGTCAGGCGCCTCAACACCGACGAAAGAGGCGAATACCTGGGCGCTTTCAAAGGCGACGACAAAGTTCTGACGATACTTTCCACCGGCGAATTCAAGCTCACGGGCTTCGACCTGTCAACGCATTTCGACGACAACATGATCCACATTTCCAAGCTGGATCCGCGAAAAGTGCTGACTGCCATTTATTTTGACGGTGAAATTGAAAAGTACTACGTGAAACGTTTTCAGATTCCCTCCGACACACCCACCAACAAAAATTACCTGTTCATCAGCAGCGGCAAGGGGTCCGGACTGGAAACGTTTTCGCTGGACTACCTGCCGCAACTGGAAATCGAAGTAAAGTCGAAAAAAAGCAACGAGATCGAATTCGAGGTCATCCCCATGGCCGACTTCATCGGCTTAAAAACCTTCCGTGCCAAAGGCAAGCGCCTGACCAACAAAACAGTGAAGAAACTCCGCTTCGTGGAGCCCCTGCCCTACGATGAGCCGCAGGAAACCGCTGAAAACGAAACAGAAAACGCTGAGGCCGAAGAAGTGTACGCCGGCAGCGTGCAGCCCAATGAAACGGGAACAAAAAAAGGAACGCCGGCCGCAACGGGAAAAAGCGCCCCCCCTGTAGAAGACAAGGACAAAACCGAACCCGGCGGTGACGATGAAATTCAGATGGAACTGGAGTTTTAAAGCACTGACAAACGTTACCCCGCTTCGGGCGTCCGTGCTTAAAGGCAATAGCGGTAGCCGACCAGCAAAGGAGCGTGCTAAACAAAGCTTTTTCGATCCGCTAAGTCCGGTTCGACTTAGCGGATCAAACCCAACCCGCTTCGAGCGTCCACGCTCGAAGAAAGGAACCGGCAAGTAGTCCCCAACCACCACCTGTTCAATTCCGAGCGAGGAACGAGCGACGGAATCCCCCACTTCTTTCCGTTTAATTCCGAGGGCCTTTGCCTGAAGGAATCCCCTCCAAATAAAAAAACCAAACCCGTAGGAGATTGCCGCGGCATCCCTCCCCGCAAACCTGCTTTTGACGCCTCGCAATGAAACGGTTGTTGGAAAATCGTCAGACCACTTTTGACTATTCTTACAGCACTGAGAATTCACACTTCAATGCACTGATGACTTTAAATTCTAAAATTGAACCTTTATTTGGGGGGGGTAGTTGCAAAACAGCCGACAGGCTATTCAAAGGCCGTCGTCATCCATTCTTCTTCTCGCTCTCAAAATATTCCGCAACCTCTTTCAAAGCTATCTTAAACCAAACCGTGTAGTTATCGGGATGTTCTTTCACGTCCTGCACCACCCAATCAAGATCGGCATATTTGAAATCACCCACTTCTTCAGGATTGGGAACAGGCAGCTTATCCGACTCGCCGACAAAAACATGATCGAACTCATGCTCGGTGAGTCCCTGTCCCACATCGGCTTTGTAAACAAAAGAAAACACCTCTTCAAAATCGCAGTCGAAACCCATTTCTTCGCGCAGGCGACGGTGGGCAGCTTCGTGGATTTTTTCACCCGTTCGGGGGTGACTGCAAACGGTGTTGGTCCAGAGTCCGGGGGAATGGTACTTTTCATCCGCCCGCTTTTGCAGCAGCATTTCTCCCTCCGAATTAAATATAAAAACCGAGAACGCCCGGTGAAGCGCCCCTTTCTCGTGGGCTTCCATCTTTTCCATCCCGCCCAGGGGCTGGTCGTTTTCGTTCACAAGTATGACGTATTCAACTGGCATGACTATTTTATAAAAGGTGCAAAGATACATTTTCTATTTGTAATCATTACAAATTAAATGCATGCGATTTTACAAAAAAAGGAGTGCTTGGTTTTGCCCCTGACTTTCAGACAAAACACGGATTTAGCTTGTTTTCCGTACGATTATCCGTTACTTTTGCAGCGTAGCCAGTGAACCGGTTGAATTTGGTTGAATCGGTGAATTGGTGAATTGGTAAAACCGTAATTCGTAAACCTTAATCCGTAATCCGTAAACCGTAATCCG
>JAJRWG010000321.1 GCA_024276895.1 Bacteroidota bacterium | reverse complement strand
GGTGCTGAAATCCGGATTTAAATATTTTCCCGTGGCGGCAACCGTGGAATACCGTTTTGCCAAAGCTTACTTCTCGTTAAATACAGACTTCCAGTTTTTGTTTTTTAATAGCAATACCATGCTGACCGTCCCGCTTTATTTAAAAGTCATCATCGGCAATAAGTTCAGGGTTTGTCCAGAGGCCGGAGGCTTTGTCCGCACCAATGGAAATTATGGTCTGACGGGTGGTTTAAGCATCGAATACCGCATCAAAAAGCTGTTTCTGTTTGCCAAAGCCGATTATTACCTGGATACATACAAAGCCCGGGGTTACGACCATTTCGGGGGCAGTTACGAGTACACGTCAAGCTCGTCTTCTGCCTGGGTCAGCATCGGGCTTAAGTACAGTATCCTGAAATAAGTGGTTGCTTTAATCCGTTAAAAACTATTAAATTTATTTGTTCGGACTTTCATTTTCTGTCTTGCCCGGCCGAATGCTATTTCAGTATTGCTATCTTTGCATGCCCAAAAATGAATGGAAAAATGAAACAATTTCTGATCGTAGTGTTGATCGCTTTTGTGTTTGCAGGCTGTGAAAACAACACTTCCGGAAAAGAAGAAAAGCAGCGGGAAACCGTTGAAACGAAAAGCACCGGGGATAGCCTGAGCCCTCCGGCAGAAACAGTTGAAAATGCTGCAGACAGCCTTTCGGCCCGAAAAGAAGCGATGGCAACAGACACCATCGCCGGGGGTCTGGTCGTGTTTAAAAAGGAAGGTGAAGAAACCGAAGAGGATGAAGAAGCGAAACTGAATAAAAGAAGGGCACGTACGGCTTTCAGTAACGGCCTCCAGTACTACAAAAGGGGCGAAATGGACAAGGCAAAGGAAGCTTTCAGGCTGGTGCTCGACTACATGCCCGACAACGGCCAGGCCTGCTACAACCTGGGAAAGATCTACTATGCCGAAGGACAGAAAGACATTGCCCTGGCATACTACGAAGATGCCGTGCGCCTGAACGAAAAAGACTCGGCCTCGATGGTGGGTGCCGGACTGATCCTTTTTGAGATGGGGAATTTCAGCGATGCACTCGACTACTACAATATGGCTGTAAAAATCGCACCCAATTACGATCTTGTTTACTACAACCGCGGAACCCTCCTGGGGCAGCAAAAAAATTACGGAGCAGCTTACATCGACCTGAACAAAGCCGTTGAACTGAACCCGGAAAACTCCAAATATTTTATGAATCGCGGACTGGCCGCTTACTACCTCAAGCGTTACGAACAAGCCTGCAACGACTGGGAGAAAGCAGCATCAATGGGCAATGCCGAGGCGCAGAAAGCGCTGAATATTTACTGTAAGAAAAAGGAATAAAAAAATCCCGGCAGCCACACGGGGGGCAACCGGGATTGCATGTGTTTTTCTTCAAATCTATTCAGCTAGAATCAACACTTTGTTGTCAAGCACCTCGATCACCCCGCCTTTGATTTCGTAAAAATCTTCCTTGCCGCTTTTTTTCACTTTGATCTTCCCTTTTTGCAGGGCGGAGATCAGCGGGGCGTGGTTATTTAAGATTTCAAACGAACCGTCGATGCCCGGAAGCTGAACCAGGTCGGCTTCCCCTTTAAAAATCTCGGTATCCGGTGTGATGATTTCGACTTGCATTTTTTATCGTTTTCAGTTTGTTGAGCGGCTTTGCAATTCAGTCCCTCGCTGCTGCAATTCCATTTCCCTCGCAAAAAGCCCCCTTCAATCCCCCTTTTAAGGGGGGCCAGGGGGGTTCATGCCCGGGAGTATTAAGCCTCCACCAGCAGTTTTTTACCTTTCTCAATCGCCTCGTCGATGGTGCCCACCAGGTTGAAAGCCGCCTCGGGGTACTCATCCACTTCGCCGTCCATGATCATGTTGAAGCCTTTGATGGTATCCTCAATGGAAACCACCGTCCCTTTCAGTCCGGTAAACTGTTCGGCCACGTGGAAAGGCTGCGAGAGGAAACGCTGAACCCGGCGTGCGCGGTGCACCACCAGCTTATCCTCTTCCGAAAGCTCGTCCATCCCCAGGATGGCGATGATGTCCTGCAGTTCTTTGTAACGCTGCAGGGTATTTTTCACCCGTTGTGCCGTGTTGTAGTGTTCGTCGCCTACCACGTCCGGGGTCAGGATTCGCGAAGTGGAGTCCAGCGGGTCAACGGCAGGGTAGATGCCCAGCTCGGCAATTTTACGGCTCAGTACCGTGGTGGCGTCGAGGTGGGCGAAGGTGGTTGCCGGGGCAGGGTCGGTCAGGTCGTCGGCAGGGACGTAAACCGCCTGTACCGAAGTAATTGAACCTCGTTTTGTAGAGGTAATCCTTTCCTGCATCAGTCCCATTTCGGTAGCCAGGGTGGGCTGGTAGCCTACGGCCGACGGCATTCGTCCCAGCAGTGCCGAAACCTCGGAACCGGCCTGGGTAAAACGGAAAATATTGTCGATGAAGAAAAGAATGTCGCGACCGCCCGATTCTTCGTCACCATCGCGGAAGTACTCTGCCAG
The DNA here is from genome assembly GCA_024276895.1 of Bacteroidota bacterium. GTDB lineage: Bacteria > Bacteroidota > Bacteroidia > Bacteroidales > F082 > B6-G9. The sequence goes on along the minus strand of JAJRWG010000321.1, from coordinate 808 downwards.
CGTCAGTCCCGACAGGGCTACGCGGGCACGGGCTCCGGGGGGCTCGTTCATTTGTCCGAAAACCAGCGTGGCCTGCGATTCGGCCAACTCTTTGCGGTCAACTTTCGACAGGTCCCAGCCGCCTTTTTCCATGTCTTCTTCAAAAGCTTTGCCGTAACGGATTACACCCGATTCGATCATTTCGCGGAGCAGGTCGTTCCCTTCGCGGGTACGTTCGCCGACACCACCGAAAACCGAAAGTCCGGCGTAAGACTTGGCGATGTTGTTGATCAGCTCCATGATGATCACCGTTTTGCCGACGCCGGCACCGCCGAACAGGCCGATCTTGCCGCCTTTGGAGTAGGGCTCAATCAGGTCGATGACTTTGATGCCTGTGTAAAGCACTTCCTTGGTGGTGGTCAGTTCCTCGAATTTCGGGGGGTCGCGGTGGATGGGATAGCGTTTTTTCGATTCCACCTGTCCCAGCCCGTCAATGGCATCGCCAATGACGTTGAACAACCGTCCTTTGATCTGGTCACCCGTAGGCATCGAGATGGGTGCGCCGGTCAGCATAACCTTGGTACCGCGACTCAGCCCGTCGGTCGAATCCATGGCAATGGTACGCATCACGTTTTCACCGATGGCCTGCTGGGCCTCCAGGATGAGTTTTTCACCGTTGTCGCGGGTGATTTCAAGTGCGTCGTAAAGGTTGGGAAGGTCTTCCTCGTTTTCAAAAACTACGTCAACCACAGGGCCGATGATCTGGGCAATCCGGCCGTATTTTTCCTGCTCCATAAAAAGCTAAAATTAAAGGGTTTTAAAGTGGGGG
>JAJRWG010000320.1 GCA_024276895.1 Bacteroidota bacterium | reverse complement strand
GGTGCCAGATTCACCAGGATGCACACCTTTTTCCCGACGATGTCTTCCGCCTTGTAATATTCCGCGATGCCCGAAACCACCGTCCGCTGGTCGATGCCCGTGTCAATTTTCAGTTTGATGAGTTTTTGGGTTTTGGGTACTTTCCCGGCTTCCAGGATGGTGCCGGTACGGATGTCCATCTTCATAAACTCGTCGTAAGTAATGGTTTCTTTGACCGGTTTGGCGGCAACGGTTTCTTCATTTTCCTCTTTGGTGTCCATCAGTTTTTGGATTTGTTGTTCAATGGCTTTGTCTTCGATGCGTTCGAAAAGCAGCTCGGGTTTTTGGAGACGATGGCCTGCCTGCAACAGGTCTGCCCTTCCGGCATCGGCCCATTTCAAACCTTTCAGGCCCAGCAAGTCCTGTAACTTTTCAGCCGTAAAGGGCAGGAAAGGCTCCGACAGGATGCTCAGATTGGCCACGATCTGCAGGGAGACGTTGAGCACGGTTTTCACTTTGTCGGCATCCGTCTTGATGAGTTTCCAGGGCTCCATGTCGGTCATGTACTTGTTACCCATCCGGGCCAGGTTCATCAGTTCCGAAAGGGCTTCGCGAAAGCGGAAACGGTCAAGGCTGGCGGCGATTCTGCCGGGGTAGGCGGCGATTTCGTCCAGCACTCTACGGCTTTCCCCGTCAACACTTCCCGGGGGTGGCACCAGTCCGTCGTAATATTTTTGGGTCAGCACCAGGGTGCGGTTGGCGAAGTTGCCGAAGATGGCCAGCAGTTCGTTGTTGTTGCGTGCCTGAAAATCTTTCCAGGTAAAATCGTTGTCCTTGGTTTCGGGTGCGTTGGCCGTCAGTACGTAACGCAGCACGTCCTGCTTGCCGGGAAATTCTTCCAGGTATTCGTGCAGCCACACGGCCCAGTTGCGCGAGGTGGAGATCTTGTCGCCTTCCAGGTTCAGGAACTCGTTGGCCGGAACGTTTTCGGGCAGGATGAAAGAGCCTTCGGCCTTGAGCATGACCGGAAAAATGATGCAGTGGAACACGATGTTGTCCTTGCCGATGAAATGCAGCAAGCGAGTTTCTTCGTCCTTCCAGTAGGGTGTCCAGTCTTTGCCGGTTTTTTCGGCCCACTCTTTGGCCGCCGAAATGTAGCCGATGGGCGCATCGAACCAAACATAGAGCACTTTGCCGTCGGCACCCTCCACGGGAACTTTAACGCCCCAGTCCAGGTCGCGGGTGACGGCGCGTGGTTTCAGTCCCTGGTCGATCCACGACTTGACCTGCCCGTAAACATTGGCCTTCCAGTCGTTTTTGTGGCCTTTGATGATCCACTCGGTCAGCCAGTCTTCGTAGCTGTCCAGCGGCAGGTACCAGTGGGTGGGTTCCTTCAGCACGGGCACGTTTCCGCTCAGCGCCGACTTGGGGTTGATCAGTTCCATCGGACTGAGCGAAGTACCGCAATTTTCACACTGGTCGCCGTAAGCCTTTTCGTAACCGCAGTGCGGACAGGTGCCCGTGATGTAACGGTCGGCCAAAAAATGTTTGCTTGCCTCATCGTAGTACTGTTTGCTTGCCTTTTCGATGAATTTACCGTCTTCGTAAAGCTTTTTGAAGAAATCGGAAGCCGTTTTGTGGTGGACGGGCGCCGATGTCCGCGAGTACACATCGAAGGAAATGTCGAATTCCGCAAAAGATTTTTTGATGAGTTCGTGGTAACGGTCCACGATCTGTTGCGGGTTCACACCCTCGTTACGGGCCTTGATGGTGATGGGTACACCGTGTTCATCCGAGCCGCCGATGAACAGCACGTCTTCGTCTTTCATCCGCAGGTAACGCGCGAAAATGTCAGCCGGAACGTAAACGCCGGCAAGGTGGCCGATGTGGATGGGGCCGTTGGCGTAAGGCAGGGCCGAAGTGATGGTTGTTCGTTTGTGGTTTTTGGACATCAACGTAAAATTTCTGTAATTTCGGCAAAGTTAAGCAAACTGTAAAGATGCAACGACCACCCCTGTTGAAAAAAGGCGACCGCGTGGGCCTGGCGGCTCCGGCACGAAAAACCGGTCCCGGAGAGCTGCGAACTGCCATCGGGATGATTGAAGCCAGAGGCTTTGAAGTGTTTTTTGACGATGGGCTCTTCGCCGCTGAAAACCAGTACGCGGGCAGCGATATCCACCGGACGGCTTACCTCCAGCGCCTGCTGGACGACCCGAAGGAGCAGGCCGTTTTCTTTGCTCGTGGTGGTTACGGCAGTGTACGGATCATCGACAGGCTCGACTTTAACCGTTTCCGCCAAAATCCCAAATGGATCGTGGGCTACAGTGATGCCACCGTCTTCCACAGCCACATCAACAAGATTTGCGGGGTGCAAACCCTTCATGCCAGCATGCCGGTCAATTTCGCGGGAAACAGTCCGCAGGCGCTGGATTCGCTTTTCGATACCCTGACGGGAAGGCTGCCGGGCTACACTTTCAACAGCCATCCCCTCAACAAAACGGGCAGTGCCGAAGGGGTTTTTACCGGAGGCAATTTGTCGGTGCTTTACAGTTTGCTGGGCAGCATCTCTTTCCCTGAAACCGACGGGAAAATCCTTTTTCTGGAAGACCTTGACGAATACCTCTACCACATCGACAGGATGATGCAGGGGCTGAAACGCGCAGGGAAACTTGACAGACTGGCGGCTTTGGTGGTGGGCGGAATGACCAAAATGAACGACAACACCGTCCCTTTCGGGAAAACGGCTGAAGAGATCATCCGCGAGACGGTTGAAGATTTCGGCTACCCTGTGGTTTTCGGTTTTCCCGCCGGCCATATCCCCGACAACCGTGCTTTGGTCATGGGTGCGAAAGCCGTTCTGGAAAGCAGGAAGGAAAAATCGATCCTTACATTTGGGTAAAAACAAAAAAACTCTTTACACCTTTAAACCCTTATACCCTTTATACCCTTATACCTTTATATCCTTACACCTTATACCCCTACACCCTCTGCCCCAAATTCAAATCGTTCCGGATTTTACATTAACTTGCGCTTGAAATGCCTTCAACCTTCAATCAATTCAACAGCCAGGAAGTCCGGGTCGGTAACCTGGTTTTGGGCGGGAAGCATCCCGTTCGCATCCAGAGCATGGTGAACACCAATACCCTGGACGCGCAAGCCACGGTAAAGCAAGTGCTGCAGCTTGCCCGTGCCGGCTGCGAAATGGTACGCATCACGGCCCCGGGCGTGCGCGAGGCGGAACACCTGGCCGTCATCAAAAATGAATTGCACATAAAGGGTTGCCGCATCCCCCTGATTGCCGACATCCATTTCAATCCCAAAGCAGCGGAAGTGGCTGCACGGTTTGTTGCGAAGGTGCGCATCAATCCGGGGAATTACGTGGACAGGCGGCGCGGCAAAACCGCTTACACGGAGAAGGAGTACGACCGGGAGATGGAACGCATTGCCGAACGCCTCTACCCTTTGCTGCGCATTTGCAGGGAAAACGGCACGGCCGTCCGCATCGGCACCAACCACGGCTCGTTGTCGGAGCGCATCCTGTTCCGCTACGGAAACACGGCTGAGGGGATGGTGGAATCGGCCATGGAATTTGTACAAATCTGTCAGGATTTCGGTTTCCGGCAGCTGGTGCTTTCTCTGAAGTCCAGCCGGGTTGCGGTGATGCTTGAGGCCAACCGCCTGCTGGCAGAGCGCCTCATCCAAAGCGGTAATTACTTCCCGCTGCACTTGGGAGTGACCGAAGCAGGCAGTGGCGAAGAGGCCCGCATCAAATCGGCCGCAGGTATCGGCAGCCTGCTGGCCATGGGCATCGGTGATACCATCCGGGTCTCGCTGGCCGAAGACCCCGTGGCGGAAATTCCCGTGGCCCGCAAACTGGTAGAACTTTACGGAAAGAAACAAGGAATTGTCACTGCACCGGTTGTCCGCACCGGGAAAGGCCGTACCGCCGTCTTAAAGTATCCGGGCATTCCCGATGAGGAACTGCTCATCCGTCCGGCAGTGGATTTCGCCTTGTTGCTGCAGGAAAAAAAAGTACGCGATTTGCAGATCGACAACGGGCCGGTGAGCGACGAAAACCGGCTGGAGGGCTTACGGAAAAATATTCTCCAGGCTTTGGGACTGCGCCGCTTTAAAACAGAATTCATTGCCTGCCCTTCCTGTGGCCGCACCCGGTTTGATTTGATGGAAACACTGGAAACAGTTAAGCAACGCACATCGCACCTGAAAGGCTTGAGCATTGCCGTGATGGGATGCATCGTCAACGGCCCTGGGGAAATGGCCGGCGCCGACTACGGCTACGTGGGAATGGGACCGGGGAAAGTGACGCTTTACAAAGGAGAAAAGGCAGTGGTGAAAAACATTGCCGCCGACCAGGCAGTGGAAGCCTTGATCGACCTCATCCGCAAGGAAGGGGACCGGGCGGAGGATTTTGACGTTTGAAACGGCGGTTGCGGTGGTGGATTCCTGCCACCCTGAAAAAACGAAGGTGTCATATCGAGGAAAGCATTCCGCGCAACAAAGGTTGCGTCATCGCGAACACCGAGGGAGGCCTTGCGCGATAGCGTGAAGCCTGCCTGTTCCTGTCCAAATGGGATCAGCCAGGCGGGCGGCAGACGGGCGATCTGATGCTGACAAAAAATTTTGTTGAACCTGAGATTGCTTCGCTCCCACCCGCTCGCCAACGCTCTGGGCTCGCAATGAACTGTGTTAAAAAGCAAGTGATTTTTCATATTTTTTATCATATACGGTCAAATTAGAACCGATTGCAAATGCCTGCCTCAACAGT
>JAJRWG010000319.1 GCA_024276895.1 Bacteroidota bacterium | reverse complement strand
ACCTACGATTTTTGCCTGAACCTCGGCGGGATTGCCAATATTTCGTACGATCTTGAAGGCTCACGCAAGGCTTTCGATGTTTGCCCTGCCAACCAGTTGCTCAACCATCTGGCCCGGCAGTTGGGGCAGGCTTTTGACAATAACGGCAACTTTGCCCAACTGGGAAAGATGAATACACCACTTTTTGAAGCCCTCAACAATGATCCTTACTACCGGCTTTCCTCACCCAAATCGTTGAGCAACCGCTATGTGCAATCTCATTTTACGGATTTACTGGATACTTTTGAGGCATCCGTTGAGGACAAGCTTTACACCGTGGTCAAGCACATTGCTTTTCAGATCGATCAGTCTGTGGCGGAACGTCCGAAGGGAAAAATACTGCTCACCGGTGGCGGGGCCCACAACCGGTTTCTCGTTGATGCCATTTCGATGGAAACGAAGATGGAAATCGTTGTGCCCGATAATATACTTGTTGATTTTAAGGAGGCCTTGATTTTTGCTTTCATGGGCGTACTCCGTAAGCTTGGGGAGGTCAATTGTCTGGCATCGGCAACCGGCGCTTCCTCCGACAGTAGCGCGGGAACATTGCATCTGCCATAAAAAAACCGGCAGTTACCCGCCGGTCTTCGTTTCACTAATTAACGGTCGTTAAAAACCAAGCACTTCAATCTGGAAATAGTACACTGCTGCGCCGGCAAGGTAACCGATCAAAGCCAGCAGGGATATTTTCTTCAGGTACCAGATAAAGTCAATTTTTTCAAGTCCCATGGCAGCAACCCCGGCAGCAGAACCGATGATGAGGATGCTTCCGCCTGTTCCGGCACAGTAGGCCAGGAACTCCCAGAATGTCCCGTCAACCACAAAGTTGGCGGCATAGCCTGTTGCAGCAACATCGGTGATGGGATACATGCCCATGGCGCCTGCTACCAGCGGTACATTATCAACAATGGCCGAAAGCATCCCGATGATCAGGTTGATGGCGTAAACATTGTGGAGGTTCTCATCCAGGTATTTTGACATTTCGTTCAGATGACCTGCCGATTGCAGCGAAGCAACAGCAAGCAGGATGCCCAGGAAAAAGAATATGGTAGCCATGTCCACTTTTCGCAGGATGCCGATAACGGTAAGCTTTCTTTTGTCTTCCAGTGGCTTGTTCCGGTGAAGGATTTCGGTGGTTGCCCAAATCACACCCAGGCCGAACAGCATTCCCAGGAAAGGGGGAAGGTGGGTTGTGGTTTTGAAAACCGGTACAAACAGCAGTGCGCCAACTCCCATGAACAGCATTAATTTGCGCTCAAAAGCAGACGTAAACTCATTGGTTTCGCCATTGCCAAGAACGGGCCGTGTTACTTCTCCTTTCATGGTAAAGCTGACGATGATCAACGGAACAACCATGGTTACCAGGCTGGGTAAAAATACTTTGAGAATGATGTTCAGGGTAGTGACTTGTCCGCCAATCCACAGCATGATGGTTGTTACATCTCCGATGGGCGACCAGGCACCGCCGGCATTTGCTGCAAGCACAACCATACTTGCAAAGAACCATCGCGTTCGGTTGTCATCAATCAGTTTCCTGAGAAGGGCTACCAGGACAATGGTGGTGGTCAGGTTGTCTAAAGTTGCCGACATGAAGAAAGTCAGGATGCTGAGGATCCACAACAATTTAACTTTGCTGGTGGTTTTAATCTTGTCGGTGATCAGTTTGAAACCCTGGTGTTGGTCAACGGTTTCAACAATGGTCATGGCACCGGCAAGAAAGAAGAGAATTTGCGCAATTTCAATCAGGTGGTGGTTTAGTTCGTGTTCCACAAAAAGGATGACATTTTCGCTCATGTCAACATTTTCACCCCAGAGTTTATCAAAAGTACCTTCGTCAATGGCTGGTTTGACAAAATGGATGAGGTTATCTGCAGCTTGCCTGACAGCTTCCCACGAAGGGCTGAAACCCAACTCCAGGATTCCGGTGGCATTGAGGGCATACAACGCCCATAAAATGGTACCTGTAAGTAATGCAGAAGCTGCTTTGTCAAGTTTGAAAGGGTGTTCCAGGGCAATCATAGTGTACCCAAGAATAAAAATCACTACCATTAAAATAAACATACAATCATCGGTTTAGGGTGGTTTGTAATGGCCGCAAAAATAATTAAAGAAATGCAATGCATTTGCCGGGGTGAGCTAAATGTGCAAACGTGCTCTAAATTTATAGTGTGTCTAAATTAGTTGACCTTGTAACGATTGCAAAAGAAAGCAAGGTCACTTCACTTGGAAGCTGGAAAGTGCCAACGGTTTTTTCGTAAATTAAACGAGTCTGTTACTCCAGCAATTTGATGTACCTGCCGATCAGGCTGGTGAACCGCTTTAAATCCTGGGGCAGGCTGATGGCTTTCACCTTTTCGAGAACACCTTCTTTTTTTGAGATCTGGCTACCGATCATTTCTGCATCGAGTCCTGAAAACTTTAACTCGCCCTTTTCGAGGCGGCTGACCATGAGTTTGTCGGCATCAATGTCGGTTGACAGGCGTTCCATAACGCCTTCGAGTACCCTGCCGGCTTCGCTGTTGTTTTGACTGCCCAGCGCACTTTTGATTTCGCTGACTGCATTGTTCAGGGCTGAGGCCGTACTTTTCTTTGTCGTCAGGTAGGAAGCAGCTTCTTTTTTATCCTTTTGCATGTAGTAGCTTTCGGGGAGTTCCTGTTTGTTACCCGATGACTTCGACTTTGAGGAGGTCATCAGTATATTTGTGCTTGTACCGGTTGAAGTACTGCCTGTGCCGGTGGTGCCTGTGCCCGAACCGCCGCCCTGCCCGCTCTGGCCGCCTGTTTCAGCAACTTCGTACTTCAGGTTGGTTTTCATGGTTGATATAAAATGATAGTACTGGCCCCTGAGACCGGCCAACTGTCTCGTGTCATTCAGCTTTTCAACGGTGAGGCCTGCCACATATTGACGGATGTATTCCTGTTTGCCGAGTCGGCCCTCCATTTGCTGGATTTCAATGCGAAGCGCTCTTCCCTCCTGACCATCGTATCCGCCCGGCACTGTTTTGAGGTCCTGCTTCAGATTGGCTAAATCGAAACGGCTTCTGGCAATTTCCCTGTCCATGATTTCCAGCATCTCTGTTTGGTGCTTGTCGAAATCGCTTGAGTTTCTGTTGTAAACATCCTGTTCGATATGCTTTCCGTTCCGCTCCATCAGGGCAATGTCCTGCTGACGGTTGTGATCGCCGCCGGTTTGTTCATCTTTCTGTTTTTTTACTCCCGAAGAAGTGGAGAACTGTGCCTGGCTGTACAGGCTAAACAAACACAACGTAGCAATAAATGCTGATTTAAGTAAAGTAGTCATCTTGTTGCGGTTTAATGAATGGATACTTGATCCTACAAAATTAGGATTTTTTGTAATATGTTCAGGAGCGATTGCTCTTTATTGAGAATTCCGGTCAGAAGCTTTAATTGTGTGCGGCAGCGCACTAGGTTGTGATCCGGATAGTCGGTTTTGTAGTAAATGTTTCCATTGAGGAAATCGGTCAGAAAACGCAGCGCCTGTTCAAAGATGATGGCTTTGACACCCGGCAGCAGGTTTTGTTTTTCGATCTCTGACAATTCGTTTTTCAACTGACCGAAATATCCCTTCGACAATGCCTCAAAATGGCTGGTTCTGAAAACGGTTCTTTCGATGTCGGGTTCATCTTCGGCAGCGGGACTGGTGAACGTGCGTACCATGTCGCCGAAGTCGAACAAGACCGTACCGGGCATGACCGTGTCGAGGTCGATGACAAAAGGCTTTCCGCGATGAAAAATGACATTGTTCAGTTTGGTGTCGTAATGCGATAACCGCCGGGGCAATTTGCCGGAGTTCAGCAAACTTTCGATCTCACTCACAATTGGCTTGAATTGTTCAACAGCCTGAATTTCTGCTTCGGCTTTTTCAATGAGGTACGGTTCTGCTTTTTCCAGCGCTTTTTCAAACTGCTGCAATCTTTTTAAGGGATGGTGGAAAGCGGGGATGGTTTCCCTGAATTGTGAGACATCGAGTGTGTTGAGGAACAACTGAAACCTGCCGTAGGCAGCGGCGGCAGCCTCTGAAACACGGGTGTCGGTGGTAATGTCGAAGGACTTGCTGCCGGGGAGAAACTCAACCTTTCGCCAGGCGGCACCGTTTTCGTCAAGCAGGTGGTAGCTGCCAGCTGAAGTCGGCAGCATCCGGGGTGTCAGTTTCACATACTGCATTTTTTGATAGTCTTCTGCTGAGCGGTTCAGTAATTCGTAATTGTGCACCAATGCCCCGGTGTCGAAGACCGAAGGATTTACCCTTTGCAAAATAAACTTCCCGTTTGCTGTGTTAACCAGGTAAGTATCGTTGATGTGACCTGTGCCCCAGGGTTTTACCTCCGACACTTTTTCTGCCGGAAACAGCAAGCCGGTCATCCGATCTAACTGCTCGTCTTTCATTTTACTGCTCCCAAAGATTCTCCGGGTACACACCCTGTTTCACCAGTTCGGCAACTTTGCTGATGGTAACGGCTTTATCTTCGCGGTAAGTTACCCCGAACCAGCGGGCGTCACTGGTGAGGACTTCCACGCTTGCCTTGCCTTCTTTGATAAGCTTGTTCACCACGTAAGGAATGTAGAACTCGGCTTTGAGTTGATCGGCGTTGGCAGCGATGAAAACCCTGAACTCCCTGTCGAGGGCTTCAAAAAAGTCGGGTGTAAAGCCCCAGAAGTTCATGGACACGATGGCATCGCCGGGGATGGGCATCTCCTGTCCGGCATCCTCAAAGACGATCCCGCCGTTTTTCCTGACGATGCTGGTGCGTTCCACCACATCGGTTAGCAAGCCTTTTTTCGTTGAACACACCCCGCGCGACACGCTGCCGAAATCGGAGAGGGTGTTTTTCAGTTTGTAGCCTACCATGGCATAGGCGTTTTCGGTCTCGCCGTGCCCGGTCAGAAAACCGGCAATGGTCCTGTAGGCTTCTTTCCCGTAAAAATCATCGGCATTGATGACGGCAAAGGGTTCGTTAATTTGGTTTTTGGCCACCAGCACCGCGTGCGCCGTTCCCCAGGGTTTGACACGTCCGGGGTTGAAGGTGATCCCGTCGGGGATATTTTCAATTTCCTGCAGCACGTAGCGTGTTTCGATTTTCTCCTGCAGGCGGGGTTCGTAAATTTCTTTGAAATCGGCAATAATTTTGGGGTTGACCACAAACACAACCTTTCCGAATCCCGCCCTGACGGCGTCGTAAACCGAGTAGTCGATGATGCTTTCGCCCGAGGGGCCGATCTTGTCCATTTGTTTCACGCCACCGTAACGGCTTCCCAGTCCGGCGGCAAGTATGAGCAGTGTGGGTTTCATTCCTGTTATTTCCTAATTTTGTTTCGATGAATTTTGGCCGGCAAGATAGAAAATAAGGACGTACCCTGTTTCTGAATTTCGGTTTAAATCAAAAAACAGGTTTTTTACAAAGCCGGCATTGCCATATTCCGGGAAAGAGAAGTGGAATGGTTCAAAACCATGGACGCTACCTTTTCCCGGGAATCAATATTTCTCATATCGGCAGCCAAATTTCATCCGCCAAAAACAATAACAAAAAAGATTTTATTCCAAGGCAGTGAAACAGCATAGAGGGCAGAAACGAAGCAACCTCATGCGCAATAAGTGCGGAATTTACTAACATCAGTTACAGAACAAAGGCCTCGGGTTAAACAAAGACTGTCAGCCGCTGTTCCGGTCAAAACCTAAATGAATGTGTAGGTATGCCTTTATTTTTTGATAAACTTTTGCAGGAATACCCTGTCACCACGGCTGATGACCTCAAACATATACACTCCGGAGCGAAGTGAAGAAAGGTTCAGCTTTCCAGTGGCAGGCAGTTGGGCATTACCTGCCAAACGGCCGTTGACGTCGTAAATCCGGTAGGTCATATCATCGGTGCGTTGCTGTGCCGGCAACTCAAAACTCAGATAGTTACTGACCGGGTTTGGATAAAGTTTCAGGTCGATTTGGTTATGGTCCGCAACACCCGTAGGTGAGAGGAACGGTGAATAGTAATAAGTGTCAAGATTATACTCGTTCCAGTCGGTGCCAATCCAGAAAAAACCATTCGATGTCAGCAACATGCCATCCTGGTAGAAAAGTTCAACCGATGAGCCCTGGAACGGGAGGACCAAATTGGATAAAGTATAATCCTGGCCAAAAGTGTATTCGTACTTTTCCTGATTCATCCATTCTCCTTCATACCAACTGTATGAGGTTTTCTGAACCGGATTTTCATTCTCATCAATGATGTAGGTGACTTTGCTTTCATTTGTCAACTCGTTGCCGCTGGCAACACGCTGTCCAAGAACCTCGATCAATTCATTGTTTTCGTCGTAAGTGTATGTGGAAACTGTTAGTAACTCCCATTGCTCATTCTTGAACTCATAGAAAACCTTAGTTGCCACATTTCCATTTCCGTTATAGGTATAAGCCGTTTTGAGGCTATCTGTTTCTGTTGTTTTTACAGATGATTCGAGTAAAGCTTGCGGATTGTAAAAATACTCCGTTGTATATTTCCATACCCATCCGTTGTCAGGTGAATATTGACTGGAAACAATTTTCGAGAGTAAACCTTGTTCATTGTATGAATACTTGTATTTCCACTTGATATCCATTTCGGTGTTTTCGTAATTGCTCTTCCATT
>JAJRWG010000318.1 GCA_024276895.1 Bacteroidota bacterium | reverse complement strand
GGAAATCATTTCAAGGATGGAATGCGTGGTCTTTGTTGATGCAACAAGGGAAGATATTCATGAATTTAAATTTGAAAAGTTGAATCCCTCCGACAAGAAAGTGGAGTTTACCATGCATGCTGTTTCACCGGCTTTTGTGCTTAATCTGAGCAACGAGTTATTCGGACAAATGCCCGAAACCTACATCCTTGGCGTCAAGGGTTATGAGTGGGATTTTAAAGAGGGCTTGTCCGACAGTGCCAGATTGAACCTGGAGCAGGCCTTTCAGTTTCTGACCAGAAAACTGGCCAGGTGGTCCGGCATCAGCGACAATTTACCCGTTTCAATGCTGAAAGAATGGAACCAAAAACGACTTGCCCGGTGATGGAGAGCTCAGGAATTGCTTGATTGTCAGCAGCTCAATATTGGCAGGTGATTTAGGTGTCATTGAAGACTTCAGGGAAAGCTCACCGGAACAGCATGCCGTTGACGCCCGCAGGAACGCATCCGGTTCATGTGTCAGGATTTTCGTCCCGCGTAGCGGCTGTAATTTTCAAATCAACAAATCAACAAATTTTCAAATTAGATTAGAAGCTGAATCCCACGCTCAGCATCAGTACTTCCCTGAACTGTACACGGGGGCCGATGTTGCCGTCTTTGTCTCTAATCATAATGTCGTCGTCGTAGAACAGGGTGGTTTGCAGGTCAACATTCAACCAGTCGTTTACCTTTAAGCCTATCAGCACCTGCCAGTTAACGTCAATGTTTTGCGGGTTGTTCAGGTAGTCGGAATACAACTCCAGCTTGGTGCCCATGGTCACATTCTTCATGACTTCATAACTCAGTACCATCATTAATTTAGCACCGAACATGGATTTTACCCGTTTGGAATTTTCAATAACGACACCATTGGTATCTTTTTTTGCCGGCACAAGGCCATAGGCGCCCTCGTTGGCCAGACGCTGGTCAAGGACAGTGATCCAGTAAGGGGTTGCCGGCGAGAAGTTCACAAAGAACCAGTCGTTGGGTTTGTACATGATCCCGGGTCCAAGGTCGATATAAGCCGGTGCCATGAATGTGGAGATGTAGTTGGTGGTGGAGTCGGTGGCATAATCGAAGCCTTTGGCAAACTGTGTGGCAAATCTGCCCATCACCGTGAAATACCACACTTTGGAGAGTTGGTATTTGTAAGCCGTGATAAACTCAAGTTTGTCCTCCGTTTTCAACGGGGCAACATCGAAAAAGTAGGAATACCCCAGGGCAAGGTCCAGCCAGTTGTCCCAGCTGTGTTTGTCTTTTTTATAATTGAATACAAGGTTAAATTTTCCGATAGGTGTAAGATTGCTGGTTCCGCCAGCTGTCCAGTTAGAAAAATAAGATTGCGAAAGATTAAGACTTACCTTTCCGGTAATTATACAGTTTCCTGCGTGGATAGTGTCGCCCACCTTTTGTGCACCGGCTGCTAGTGTGCTGGTCAACAATACAAAGAGTAAAAGTTTTTTCATTTTTGAGATTTTTTTGTTTTTGAATTGGCGACAAAGATAATGTAAATCATTTCCAGTCTGATATTATCCATAAGAGCTTTTGTGAAAGAGCGTTGAGGCTGATTAAATCCCGCTGTTCTGCTGGTTGAATATGTTTTTGTCGCGCAGTTGTTCCGGGTTGTCGAAGCGGATGGAAAGCTTGAAGCTTGTTCTGACCGCCTTGCCGTTCTTGATGCCCGGTCGCCACCTTATTCTTTGTGTTACGCTGATGGCTTCCTCGGTACAGCCACCGCCCACAGTTTCGCTCACGGTAATATTTGATGGCAGGCCGCTTTTTTCAATTACAAAATGTAATCGTACAACCCCGGAAATATTCAGCTTGCGTGCTTCTTCGGGATAGTTGAGCTGTTTGTAAATAAATTCGTTTAGTGTTTTAAACACAGAGTCGGGAATGAAACGCGGCATGCTGTCCACTTGCTTGGGGCTGTAAACCGAATAAGTTGCACCGAGCGGGGAATACGGTCGTGGCAACCGGTCGTAACCCCTGCGGCTGACCAGCTTGTTGAATTTCCTTACATTGAAGCTGACCGCGAAATTTTTGTTTTCCGATGCCGGACAAGCCACGGCTTTGCCGTATTTTTTCGCCGGTGCCCACAAAATAAGGTCGAACAGCCTCAGTGCACTGGAATCAACGGCAGGGGAGACCGAACGGACGATGTGGCGTTCCTGTGCCTCCCCCTTTTCGCTGATGGAGAAACCAATGAGTACCGTCCCTTCTTCTTTGTTTTGGCGGGCATCAAGTGGGTATTCGAGGTGCATGCCGGTGAATGCCTTCAAAACCGGTTTTGTCATCAGGGGCTTTGGGGCGATCCATTGCTGGGCATGCAAAACGCCTGGCAGCATGCTCAGCAAAAGCAGGAAAAACAATGTGCGTCGGTGCTTCATTCAATTGTATACTTTTGTCGGTTAAAAGTAATCATTTAACTCAATACATTGCAAATAAAATGGCTGTGGACTTTAAACAGGAAATGATTTACGGCATTCACCCGCTGCTGGAAGCCCTGAATGCAGGCAAGGCCGTGGAAAAGGTGTTCGTGCTGAAAGGTATGCACGGAAAGGCATTGAACGAGCTGGTGGCTTTGCTGAAAGGAAGGGAAGTGCCTTTTCAGTTTGTACCGGTTGAAAAGCTGAACCGGATCAGCCGCAAAAATCACCAGGGGGTCATCGCATCGGTGTCGCCGGTTCATTTTTACAGGCTGGAAGACGTATTGCCGGGCATTTACGAAGAGGGGCGCGATCCGTTTATCCTCGTGCTTGACCGGATTACCGATGTGCGCAATTTTGGCGCATTGCTGCGTACTGCCGAATGTTCGGGCGTGGATCTGGTCATCTTTCCTTCCAAAAACACAGCCCAGTTGAATGCCGACGTGGCCAAGTCTTCGGCAGGGGCTATTTTCAAAGTGCCGCTTTGCCGAAGCGAAAACATGAAGGAAAGCCTTGACTTCCTCAAAGAGAGCGGACTGAAAATTGTGGCGGCCACAGAAAAATCGGCTGCTTCACTGTACGATGCCGGACTTGACGGCCCCCTGGCCCTGATCATGGGCTCGGAAGGGGATGGTGTGTCGGGGGAATATTTAAAACGTGCCGACCTGAAAGTGAAGATCCCATTGCTGGGAGAAATCGATTCATTGAATGTTTCTGTTGCTGCGGGGGTGATGCTTTTCGAAGTGCTGCGGCAGCGCGGGGCTTCCCGTCAAAGACGCTAAACCTTCCGTTTTGCGCAGGACCGGGAGCATTGTCAGCACCCTTTCATCTCCTGCAATTGTTGTACCGGAAACAAATTATCCACAAAAAAACTCCGGTCCTGACGACCGGAGTTTTAAGTTCTTTTGTGCAGTGCTTACATTCTTTTTTCCTTGATCCTGGCTTTTTTACCACGCAGGTTGCGGAAATAAAAAAATGCCCCCTTGATGGGGTCCTCAACAACAACCCTTTGTTTCATTTGCTTATCTGTCGCAATCCGGTTGGTGAAGATACCAACAGTGGTGGGGTCACCAGCCCGGTTCCCGGCATTGGCACGGAAAATCAACAAAGTCAAAAAAGAAAATTGTAATGGCGCCTGGAATTGCTATGCCCGGATGTGAAAGAATGAAGTTTACGAGCAATGTAAAAACTGGAAAAATACGATAAACCATAAAAAACATGAAGAATTAAACACGGTGTAAAACTTCTGAAGCAGAAATGGTTAGCCTCTGGGTTTATTTATTTTGCTTTAACTGTTTGATTAAACTAGTGAATTCGTTTTGTAATTTACGATCATCAATCGTGGTCATTAAATCTAAATTTGCTGAGATCCTTTTATAATTACTTGTTATTGCGCTATCAATATGGACGGTATC
>JAJRWG010000317.1 GCA_024276895.1 Bacteroidota bacterium | reverse complement strand
CTGACTTTTAACAAAACATTCTTTCCTTTGGCAGTTTCCGGAAAGGGGCTTTCGAATCCTAAACCAAAAGGGCTGGATGCATCAACTTTTGCAAAATGCACTCCGGAATGCGCAAAACCGGAGTCAATTGTTTGCAGACCAATCCAGTAAGCAGTATTTTCAGGTGATTCCAGATCATTGAGAAACACCTGTGCCTGTAAGGCAGAGTTGAGAAAAAAAAGCAGCAGCCCAACGGCTAAACGTTGTAAATCAGATTTATGTGTCAGGGCTAAAGGGAACATTATTTGTACTCTTTTACCTCAACCTCTCCTTTCAGCACTTTTACGCCAAACAAAGCCAGGGCCTCAAAATCGTTGACTGTAGGATAAAGGGCAATGGGTGCCAAACCCTGGATACGTTTTTTAACATTTTCCAAAAAGCGTTCGCTGTCGAAAATAACGCCGGTGAGGATGATGGCATCCACCTCGCCCGAAAGTGTAGCGTAGTGAGAAGCAATTTCTTTGGCCACCTGGTATGAACAGGCATAGGACACGGACAAGGCCAGTTCGTTGCCTTCGGCCAGCATGCGGTTGATGGCAGGAATGTCACTGGTACCCAGGTAGGCGAAATAGCCACCTTTGTTGGTAATTATTTCCAGCACTTCCTCTTTTGTGTAATCGCCACTAAAGCACAACTCAACCAACTGTCCCATGGGCAGTGTCCCCGTATGAGTGACAGAGAAAGGCCCGCCGCCGTCGAAAGCCTGATTCACATCCACAACCCGCCCTTTCTGGTGTGCACCCACCGAAAGGGCACTGTTACCGATGTGGCAAATGATAAGATTCAGGTCCTCGTATCTTTTGTTCACCGACTTGGCATACTTCCAGGCAACGTGTTTTTGGTTGAGGGCATGAAAAATGGATTTACGTTTGAACAATGGATGCCCGGTGACGCGCGCCACATCCGACAGTTCGTCAACCACCACAGGATTGGCCACGTAAGCTTCAATGCCCAGGTCATCGGCAATGCTCCTGGCAATGATGCCCGCCAGATTTGTACTGTGTACGCCCATGATGCCCACTTGCAAATCACGGATCATGGCATCGTTAACCCGGTAAACACCCTGAGAAACCGGCTTGATCAGTCCGCTGCGCGACATCACCAGTTCAATGCCTTTAAGGTCAATCTCGTTGCTTTCCAACTCCCGGTAAACACTTTTGATGCGGAAATCTTTCTGCTCCATAATGCTTCCAAAACCGTCCAGGTCTTCCTGCTTGTGTTTGATGGACTTCAGGAAAATCGGTTCCGTCCCGCGATAAACCGCAATTTTGGTTTCGTTGGTCTCAGGATAAATGATTAAAATATCTTTGGTCATATTACTGTGGTTGGTATTTTGCCCTGCGGGCGTTATTTGGGCTGTGCCCCGTCATGCGTTGTCATTGGCCTTCGGCGGCATTTGGGCTGCGCCCGTCATGCATTGTCATTTGCCTTCGGCGTCATTTGGGCTGTGCCCGTCATGCGTTGTCATTAGCCTTCGGCGGCATTTGGGCTGCGCCCCGACAGCCATTCATTTTTTCATCTCAATCGTTATTTATTCATTAATCGATATTCCACAATTCATCACTCATTTTTTCATCCTTCAAAATTCAATATTCGTTAATCGATATTCAGTTCAACGCTTTTTGAACACCGAATATCGAACACCGATTTAAGATTTGCATTCTCAACATTCATCACTAATCATTTGCTATTCGCCATTCACCACTCCCGCTCCCTACATATTCCTCCGATATTGCCCGCCCACGTGGAAGAGGGCATCGGTAATCTGTCCGATGGAGGCGTACTTGGCAGTATCCATCAAGACTTCAAAAATATTTTTATTGGCGATGGCTGCCTGTTGCAATTTTTTCAGGTTCGTCGCCGATTCTTCCTGCCAGGTTGCATGAAGTTGCTCCAGCATGTGAATCTGGTATTCCTTTTCTTTTTCCGTTGCGCGGATCACCTCGCCGGGGATGACCGTGTGCGAGCCTTTGCTTCCCAGAAAAGTATTCACACCGATGATAGGCAGTTTGCCGCTGTGTTTCAGGGTTTCGTAGTAAAGTGATTCCTCCTGGATTTTGCTGCGCTGGTACATGGTTTCCATGGCACCCAGTACCCCGCCGCGTTCGGTCAGGCGGTCGAACTCCGTTAAAATGGCTTCCTCCACAAGATCGGTTAGTTCTTCGATGATGAAGGAACCCTGTAAAGGATTCTGGTTTTTGGCCAGTCCCAACTCGTGGTTGATGATCATCTGGATGGCGATGGCACGGCGAACCGATTCCTCGGTAGGCGTGGTGATGGCTTCGTCGTACGCATTGGTATGTAATGAGTTGCAGTTGTCATAAATGGCGTACAATGCCTGTAAAGTAGTCCGGATGTCGTTGAAGTCAATTTCCTGGGCGTGCAGGGAGCGACCGGAAGTCTGAATGTGGTATTTCAGTTTCTGTGAACGTTCGCCTGCTTTGTACTTCAGTTTCATCGCCTTGGCCCAGATCAGCCTGGCTACCCGGCCGATAACGGCATACTCGGGATCCTCACCGTTGGAGAAGAAAAATGACAGATTGGGTGCATACTTGTTTACGTCCATCCCACGCGACTTGTAATACTCCACGTAGGTAAAACCGTTTGCCAGTGTGAAGGCCAGCTGGGTGATGGGATTGGCACCTGCCTCGGCAATGTGGTAGCCCGAAATGGAAACGCTGTAAAAGTTCTGGATTTTGTTCCGGATGAAGTACTCCTGGATGTCGCCCATCAGCTTGAGCGAAAAGTCGGTGGAGAAGATGCAGGTGTTCTGGGCCTGGTCTTCCTTGAGGATATCGGCCTGGATAGTACCCCTGACCACGCTCATGGTTTCCGCTTTGATCTTCTCGTACACCTCGCGGGGCAGAACCATATCGCCGGTCACACCCAAAAGCATCAGGCCGAGGCCGTTGTTGCCCTCGGGAATTTTTCCCTGGTAGTGTGGCCTTTTGGTTCCTTTGGCTTTGTAGATGGCTTCTATTTTAGCTTCCACTTCTTTTTCCAGGCCGTGTGCTTTGATGTATAGTTCGCATTGCTGGTCGATGGCGGCATTCATAAAATAAGCCACCATGGTAGGTGCCGGACCATTGATGGTCATGGAAACCGAGGTCTTGGGGTCGGCCAGGTTGAAGCCGGAGTACAGTTTTTTTGCATCGTCAAGGCAGGAAATGGAAACGCCGGAATTGCCAATCTTACCGTAAATGTCTGGCCGGCGGTCGGGGTCTTCGCCATAAAGCGTTACCGAATCGAAAGCTGTTGAAAGTCTTTTGGCCGGCATCCCTTTCGAAACGTAGTGGAACCGCCGGTTGGTGCGTTCGGGACCACCCTCGCCGGCAAACATGCGGGTGGGGTCTTCGCCTTCGCGTTTGAAAGGGAATACCCCGGCGGCAAAGGGGAACTCGCCGGGAACGTTTTCTTTAAGTAACCACCTGAGGATTTCACCCCAGCTTTCAAAACGGGGCAGGCTGACTTTGGGAATGCTGGTGTGCGACAACGATTCTGTAGTCGTCTTCACCCGGAACTCCTTGTCGCGCACTTTGAAAACAAATTCCTCGCCCTGGTAATTGGCTTTTTTGTCCTTCCAGCCTTCAAGCATTTTGAGGTTGCTGGGATCAATCTGCCGGACGATGGAATCATACAGCAGGCGCAGGTCTTCCACCTCGGCGGTTTTGCCTTCTTCGGCCAACAGCTCCATGGATTGTTTTAAACTGAACAACTTCTGCGCGGTCCTGCTCTGTTCCTCCGCCCACTGATTGTAATTGCGGACGGTTTCCGAAATCTCCGACAGGTACCTCACCCGCTGGGAAGGAATGATCTCGATTTTCTCGGTCATTTCGTCCTGGTGGCCCAGGTGGGAATGAAAATCAACACCCGTTTTTTCCCTGATCTTTTTCATCAGATTAAGGTAAAGTTCGTTCACTCCGGGGTCGTTGAATTGGGAGGCCACCGTCCCGTAAACGGGCATTTCGTCAACGGGTGCCTCAAACAGTCTGTTGTTTCGCTGGTACTGCTTCTTCACATCACGCAGGGCATCCAGGGCACCGCGCTTGTCCGACTTGTTCAGGGCCACCAGGTCTGCAAAGTCGAGCATGTCGATTTTCTCCAACTGGCTGGCAGCACCGTACTCAGGCGTCATCACGTACATGGCCAGATCGCTGTGGTCGATGATGGCAGTGTCGGACTGTCCGATGCCGGAGGTCTCGAGGATGATGAGGTCGAAGCCGGCAGCCTGGCTGATGGTTTCGGCATCCTGCACGTATTTCGAAATGGAAAGGTTGGATTGGCGTGTGGCCAGCGAGCGCATGAAAACCCGTGGGTTGTCAATGGCATTCATGCGGATGCGGTCACCCAGCAACGCCCCTCCCGATTTTCGTTTGGAGGGGTCAACCGATATGATGGCAATGGTCTTGCCGGGAAAATCGTTCAGAAAACGGCGGACAATTTCATCCACCAGCGAAGACTTCCCTGCACCTCCCGTTCCGGTAATTCCAAGCACCGGCGACTTTTTCTTTTTCGCCAGTTTTTTCAGTTCGTCCAGCGTCCCGATAATTTCCTCCCTATTGTTTTCGGCAGCCGAAATCAATCGTGCAATGGCGACATAATCACGCTTAACAATGTCTTCGGTTTTGATGTTTATATTTTTCCCGGTGGGGAAGTCCGATTTTTCAATCAGGTCGTTGATCATCCCCTGCAAGCCCATGGCCATGCCGTCGTCAGGCGAGTAGATACGTGCGATGCCGTAGTTATGGAGTTCCGCCGCCTCGTCGGGTAAAATGGTTCCGCCGCCGCCGCCAAAGATTTTGATGTTGCCACAGCCCTTTTCCTGAAGCATGTCGTACATATACTTGAAAAACTCCATGTGGCCGCCCTGATAAGAAGTAAGGGCGATGGCCTGGGCGTCTTCCTGGATGGCTGCATTTACAATCTCGTGTACCGAACGGTTGTGACCCAGGTGAATGACCTCAGCACCACCCGACTGGATAATCCGCCGCATGACATTGATGGCCGCATCGTGGCCGTCGAACAGGGAAGCGGCAGTTACAATCCGCACATGATTTTTCGGCTTGTAAATCTTAGGCATTTGCATAAATTCACATTTTTGGAGAAGGTGCAAATATAAGGATTTTCGGCGGGTTTGTTTTGTGTCAGTTGAGACCTTCCGTGTCAAAGAGTGCTTGTGGGTGCGGACACAAAAGCTCAGGGAAGACAGGTTTCAAAAACCAACCCGGCTTAAGTTTCATGTAGGGGTTTGCAAGCCTGGAAGACTTTAAACAGAGGCTAAAAAGTGTGTTTAGGATTAAGAGGCTGTTTGGAATTTTTTCGGATGTGTTTTTGGTGTCAATTTAATTCCCACTTTTGTGTTTTCCTTTTCATGCAACATACAGTTTATGAAAAACTTTCTTCTTTTTTGCATTGTATTCAGCTTCAGTTTTAACGTTTCTTCTCAAAGCTACAAACCATCCATCGACAGCCTGATACAACACGTCAGCCAGGATTCGCTGGCGTCTTTCGTCAGAATACTTTCCGGCGAGGATTCGGTTTACGTCAACGGACAGAAGGTACTGATCAAAGGAAGGGTTTACGAT
>JAJRWG010000316.1 GCA_024276895.1 Bacteroidota bacterium | reverse complement strand
AGCACAAAAGCCGGTGAAACAGCATGCATGGTAAACTCCACTTTCTTGTCGGAGGGATTCAACTTTTCAAATTTAAATTCATGAATATCTTCCCTTGTTGCATCAACAAAGACCACGCATTCCATCCTTGAAATGATTTCCGCGTCTTCCACATTCAACTGGTAGTTGTTCTCGGTAGTCATATCATTCAGTTGGTGTCGTTCGATCCAGTCATCAACCATCTTCACCATTTCGATGCCCAGACCATCATCCTGCCGGCCCGGGTTGCCGTAACCGTATACGAGTATTCGCTTCTTCGTTGCCATCTTTATTTTGTTCTTCTGTCGATAATTTCGTTGTTCTGGTTCACCAGCGTAAGCTCCAGCGGCATCTGCCCCAGGGCATGCGTTGCACAACTCAGGCAGGGATCGTAGGCCCTGATGGCAACCTCAACCGCATTCATCATGCCTTCGGTGATTTCGTTCTGACCGTTCATAAAGCTTTTAGCAGTCAGGTTCACCGCTGTGTTCATGGGCTGGTTGTTGTTGGTCGTCGAAACAATGAGGTTGGCCAGGGAAATCTGGTCGTTTTCATTGATTTCGTAGTGATGGAACAAGGTTCCCCGGGGAGCTTCGATCACCCCGACACCCCGTTGTTGCTTTTCCCCTTTCACCACCAGGTCTTCGTTTTGCAGGTCGGGGTCTTTCAGCAGGTCACGGATGAGTTCGGCCATGTGCAATACTTCGATCAGGCGCGCCCAGTGGTAGTGCAGACTCATGCCGTTGGGTTTGCCGTGGGTGTATGCCCTGAACTCTTCAAGTTCCTTTTGTGCCAGGGGCGTGGGCATGAAACTACAAACATTCAGCCTTGCCAGGGGGCCTACCCGGTACCAGCCCTTTTCTTTACCCAGGTGCTTCAGGTAAGGGAATTTCATGTAACTCCAGTTGCGCACCTCCTCTTCGATGTACCGGTCGTAATTCTGGTAATCCATATCGTCGAGGATGCGTTTTCCATTGGCATCCACGGCGCGCAGCACTCCGTGGTAGATGTCGAAAGCACCGTCTTCGCGAACCATGCTCAGGTGGTTGGAGGGAAAACTGGCAAAGCCATCCACCAATTGCACATTGGTTTTGTGGTAGTTCTTGAAGAAGTCGAGAGCCCCCATCGACCATTCCACCATTTTATCGGCATTCATAGGGTCGGAGCCGTTTAGCAGTTCGTCTCTCTCGGCTATGCTCAGGTTCTTGTTTATCCCTCCGGGGATGGCACCCGTTCCATGTATTTTTTTACCGGCAGTGTGTTTGATGACCTCCTGTCCGTACTTGCGCATCATCACCCCCTGCACCGCCAGCTCTTTGTTGTGCTGAATAACGCCGATGATGTTCCGGGTGACCGGATCGCCATCAAATCCAAAAAGAAAATCGGGTGAACTCAGATGGAAAAAATGCAGCACGTGCGACTGGAAGAACTGTCCGTAGTGCATCAGCCGGCGCATTTTCTCCCCGACGGCAGTCAGACCGTTGCCGGTTCCCGCACCCACAATCACATCCAGCGCCTTGGCGGCAGCCAGGTGGTGGCTGACCGGGCAGATGCCACACAGACGCTGTACCAGCACGGGTGCTTCCCAGTAAGGACGTCCCTGAATAAAACGCTCAAAACCCCTGAATTCAACAATGTGCAGGCGCGAATCGCTGACCCTGCCCGCAGCGTCCAGTTGAATGGTAACCTTACCGTGGCCTTCGACACGCGTTACCGGTTCTATTGTTATTTTTTTTGACATGATTGATTGTTTTTCCTTTTTAATCAAATTTTACGACCTCATACGGCAGGTCCATTTCATTTTCTGTCACCAGGGCTACCAGTGCGTTCCAGATCAAATCCGCATTGGGCGCACAACCGGGCAGAAAATAGTCAATCTTTACAATCTCGTGGCAGGGATAGACATTGTTAAGCAGCATGGGCAGCTCGGGATCGTTGGGCAAAATCTTTGCCTTATTCTCCTGCACCGTGGGGCCGTCCAGGTAAGCTTCCCGCAGGCACTCCTCAATGGGGATACCGTTGCGCAGGGCAGGCAGCCCGCCCATGATGGCACATTCGCCCAGCGAAACCAGCACCTTGCAGTTTTCCCTAAATGTCTTCAAAACTTCAATGTTCTCGCTGTTACAACAACCCCCTTCGATGATGCCAATATCTGCCATCTTTGTAAAAACCTTGATGTCGTCGATGGGCGATTTGTTAAACTCAACCAGTTCGACCAATTCAAGTATGCGTTCGTCAATGTCGAGAAAAGACATGTGGCAACCAAAGCA
The DNA here is from genome assembly GCA_024276895.1 of Bacteroidota bacterium. Classification (GTDB taxonomy): domain Bacteria; phylum Bacteroidota; class Bacteroidia; order Bacteroidales; family F082; genus B6-G9. The sequence goes on along the minus strand of JAJRWG010000316.1, from coordinate 974 downwards.
TCCGGCCAGCGAAGTTGTTGCAATGATCTTTTTATTCATCTTCTTGATTTTTTCAGGTTAAACTTCAATGTCACTGCCAATGGGTTTTTTATCGAACTTCCGTTTTCCGATCGGTTTAAGAAACCCTTGTTCCTTGTAAATAATTGAACCTACGGGGCAATTTTCCATGGCCTGCCTTGCTACTGCGTCTGGCATTTCGTTTCCAAGCTTTTCGTCAAGCACTACCTCCAGTTTCGTACCCCTGTTCCTGTATGCAAAATAATCCCTGCCGTCAGGTGTTTTAATGGTTTTGATGCAGCGCTTGCATAGGATGCAGCGGTTCTGGTCTTTGATGATCCTGGGGCTTGAAGCATCAATGCCCTTTTGCGGGAACTGGTATGGAAAGCGCGGCACCATCATCCTGAAGCGGTAGGCCAGGGCCTGTAATTCGCAGTTACCGCTTTTTTCGCACGAAGGACAAAAATGGTTCCCCGTCACAAACAGCAGTTCCACAATGCTTTTGCGAATATCGTTCAACTCATCGGTGCTGCTTTCCACTTCCATGCCGGCACTGGCCGGGGTGGTGCAGGCCGTCATAAACCTGTTGTTGACTTTGATGGTGCACATGCGGCAGCAGCCTTTCGGCTTGACACCTTCAAAGTTGCAAAGGGTGGGGATGTACACGCCGTTTGCTTTGGCAGCCTCTACAACAGTCTGCCCTTTCTCAGCAGTTATTTGATGCTCATCTATTCTGAACCTGATCGTTTCTTTCATGGCTAAAATATTTTCTTAATTATGCTGATATTCTGTTTTTCTTCCGACGAACTTGTTGGCATCCTGAACCGATTCCTCCGAATCGAACACATTGTCGAAATCAGTCATCGCTTTTACATCTTTTTCGTACAAATCTCTGAAGTTCAGGATACTTGAAAGGATGGGGTTGGCCGCAGTCTGTCCCAGTCCGCAACGGCTTACTTTGATGGTTTTTCCCCAGT
>JAJRWG010000315.1 GCA_024276895.1 Bacteroidota bacterium | reverse complement strand
TCATTTATCGTCGACCAGCACTATGAAAAATACACAGCACGCGACCATGCCGTATGGCGGTACGTGATGCGCCAGAACATCCACCACCTGAGCAGGGTGGCCCACCCTTCCTACGTGGAGGGACTGAAAAAAGCCGGCATCTCGGTGGAGTACATCCCCAGCATTGATGAAATGAACGGCATCCTTTCGGAGATCGGATGGGCTGCCGTGACGGTGGACGGCTTCATCCCGCCCGCGGCTTTCATGGAATTCCAGAAGTATAAAGTGCTGGTCATCGCTGCCGACATCCGGCCTTACAACCAGATCGTGTACACCCCTGCGCCCGACATCATCCACGAGGCCGCTGGGCATGCGCCCATCATCGCCGACCCTGAATACGCCGAATACCTGCGCTATTTCGGCGAGATCGGCTCCAGGGCCTTCTCCTCAAAAAAAGATTACGAGATGTACGAGGCCATCCGCCACCTTTCCATTTTGAAAGCCGATCCGCACAGCACTGCCGGATCCATTGCCGCGGCAGAAGAAAAACTCAACCGGCTTTCCGGGGAAATGGGCATGCCTTCCGAAATGGCGCTCATCCGCAACCTGCACTGGTGGACGGTGGAGTACGGACTGATCGGCGAGTTGGACAAGCCCAGGATCTACGGCGCAGGACTGTTGTCATCCATCGGCGAGAGTGCCGGCGCACTGAAAAAGCAGGTTCGCAAACTCCCCTATTCCATCGATGCCATCGACTACGATTTCGACATTACCAAACCGCAACCCCAGCTCTTTGTCACGCCCGACTTCGGCCACCTGACAAAAGTGCTGGACGAATTTGCCGGACAAATGGCACTGCGCACCGGCGGACTGGAAGGCATCCTGAAAGCCATCGACTCGGGCAACACCGCCACCATCGAGTACGCTTCGGGACTGCAGGTTTCGGGTACTTTCACCGACGTGATGATCCACGAGGGGCGTGCCATTTACATCAACACCACCGGCCCCACAACACTGAATTACAAAGGCAGCATGCTCAAAGGGCATTCCAAAAAAATGCATGCCGACGGCTTCGGCTCTCCCATCGGCAGGATCAGGGGCAGCCTGAAACCAACGCGACTGCTGACAGACAACGATTTGCAGGCGCTGGGCATCAGCAAGGGCATGCATTGTAAATTCGGATTCGAATCGGGTGTCGAAGTGGAAGCCGTTTTGCTGCGTACCCTGCGCAAGGATGGAAAACTGTTGCTGATGAGTTTCGCCGACTGTACCGTGAAACACAAGGGAAAAACACTGTTCGAGCCTTCATGGGGCGTTTACGACATGGCCGTGGGCGAGAAGATCGTGTCGGCTTTCAGCGGCCCTGCCGATCCCGACGGCTTCGGGCTGAAGTACGATCCCCCAACAGAAAAAACGCACAAGATCAGGTACGACACCAAAACCAAAGCCTTGCACCGGCTGTACGAAAGGGTGCGCAGCATCAGAAATGAGCAAAAGGGTTACGAAACACTTTCGGCAATCTGGAAAACAATCAGGCAGAAGTACCCTGACGAATGGTTGCTGCCACTTGAAATCATGGAGTTGTGTGGAAACGGGCACGGCAATGCGACGCTCAAAAAAGAGATCAAGCTTTACCTCACCGATTTGAAGAACAGCAAACCCGAACTGGCAAAACTGATTGGAAACGGCCTCCGACTGGTTTAGGAAGGGAGCGGGCTTGCCCCCGGATTTTGGCATGGAACATAACTTACACCGTCCTTCAGGGCGGGGCAACCAAAGGCTTCAACCACAAAACAATTTCCTGCTTCAACGGCCTGCATGTGAAAGCCTCCCTTGCTCCAACTTACGACCAACTGTTCGAGAAAAAATCAACCTGAAAAACAACAGTGCTTAATTTTGTATCCTGTATAATTTATTCTGCAATTTTGCGTTATGTATGCAATCAAAAATTGTAATATGACATGAAAAGAACAACATTAATTATTTCAGTGCTCCTTGTTCTCACAGGCATACTGGTCTGGTCAACAGGATGTAAAAAAGACGACAACGGTCCGTCCGAGTTTCAGGTGCTGCTTGACAGCATTCTTTACCAGGACACCATTCAGAAAACCGACACATTGAACGTGAAATTTTACGGTTACCTTGGGGCTAGCAGTTGCTATGAGTTTTCGCGCATCGAGCGTGTAAGCCTGAGCGCCAACGATCCGCCAAGTGCCATCAAATTCAAGGTATGGGGTAAGTTTGAAGACACCGGCAATTGTGCCGATGTGGAGTCCTACCTGAATGGTGCCGCGGTGGCCGTTACCGGATTCATCCCGGGAAATTTCAACATCCTCGTCATGCAGCCCGACGGCACCATCATGACCGGACTGGTGTACGTTAAAGAATAGTTGCCAGAGGACAAAACAAATGGCCCACGCTTTTGCCAGCGTGGGTTTTTTTATCTTTGCACCTGAAAAACCTGCACCGTGGAAATCCTTGACAAATTAGAAACTTTAAAAAGCCGCTACGAAGAAATTGCCGAGCAAATGAACGACCCCTCGGTAATGTCGGACATGAAACATTTCGTGAAGCTGAACCGCGATTACAAAGAGCTGGAACCCGTGGTGAATGCTTACAACGAGTACAAACAACTGCTGGCTGACATTGACGGGGCAAAAACCGTTCTGGCCGACGAAAGCGATCCTGAGTTTCGCGAAATGGCCAAAGAAGAGCTGGAAGAGCTGACACCCAGGAAAGAAGAACTGGAAGAAAAGATCAGGCTGTTGCTCATCCCCAAGGACCCCGAAGACGACAAGAACGCCGTGATGGAAATCCGCGCCGGAACCGGTGGCGACGAAGCCTCCATTTTTGCCGGTGACCTGTTCAGGATGTACCAGAAGTTTTGCGAAACCAACAAGTGGAAAGTGGAAGTGCTGGATTTGAACGAAGGCACTGCCGGCGGTTTCAAGGAAATTGTTTTCAATGTCATCGGTAATGGTGCTTACGGCCTCCTGAAGTTCGAGTCGGGCGTCCATCGCGTACAGCGGGTACCCAAAACCGAAACCCAGGGAAGGGTGCACACCTCGGCCGCTTCGGTGGTGGTGCTGCCAGAAGCTGACGAATTCGACGTGGAACTGAATGAAAAAGACATCCGCAAGGACACT
>JAJRWG010000314.1 GCA_024276895.1 Bacteroidota bacterium | reverse complement strand
GCACACCTTTGAACTGGACATACAGAATGTTACCAACCAGTTGAACGTTATCGGCGATTATTACGATGCCGATAGCGGTCAGCTCAGGACAATTACCCAATTGGGCATTGTGCCCATTTTCAATTACAGGCTCGAGTTTTAGGAAGGGTGTCCGACAACAAATCCCGTCACAAAAACCTGTAATACAATTGGTTTGGGTCATCCTGCCAGCTGCTGCGTTTTGTTCATCCCTCTTGTGGGCATCTTCCCGCTTTTCATCCTGATCTCCGGATTTTTTCTCCGGTACAAAATGTACAGGTAAGTTTTTCGTAGTTTTGGTTTTTAAACAACACATTTATGAAATCCCCCCTCCGCCTTTTCATCGCTATTTTCCTTTCGTTTTTGTTTTCGCATACTGCTTTCACTCAATCCGAAAGCAGCGATAAGCCCGATTCGGTTTACAGTTTCGTTGACCACCCCCCTGCTTTTCCGGGCGGTATTCTTGCCCTCAACGACTACCTGAGCCGGGCAATGTCCTATCCTGAGCAGGCCGTTCGCGACAGCGTGGAAGGCAGGGTTTACATCGGGTTTGTGGTTGAGCCGGACGGCAACCTTTCGCAGCTGACTGTTTTGCGGGGCATTGGCTCCGGTTGCGACGAAGAGGCCGTGCGGCTGGTTGGCGAAATGCCTCCCTGGAAGCCCGGCAGGCTAAACGGTGAGGCCGTGCGGGTGTCGAAAACCCTGCCCGTTGTTTTTAGCCTGGCCTCCTTACCCGATCCGAAAAAAATCTATTTGGAAGCCGACTCGCTTCCGTCTTTTAAAGGTGGATTGAGCGCTTTGAACAAATACCTTGCAGAAAGTAAATTTGACCTGGAAAGTGTGCCTGACAGTACACCTGACGATGCGACGGTGTATGTTTACTTTGTGGTTGAGACGGACGGCAGTATTTCAAACGTAAAGGTGAAAGACTCCGTCGGCTTTGGTTACGATGAAATGGGTACAAGCGTTGTTCAAAACATGCCGAAATGGAACCCAGGCAAGATTGGAAACACAAACGTGAGGGTACTTTTGCGCCTGCCTGTCGATTTTAATGTGTACCAGGTGGTTGAGGAGCAGCCCGAGTTTCCGGGAGGCATGTCAAAACTGTATGTGTACCTTCAGAAAAATGTGAAGTACCCGCCCGCCGCCAGGGAAAGCGGTATTCAGGGAAGGGTTTACGTAAATTTCGTGATTGAAAAAGACGGCGCTGTCAGCAGGGTGAGAGTAATACGCGGCATTGGCGGCGGTTGTGACGAAGAAGCCGTGCGGGTTGTAAAAAACATGCCACGGTGGAAACCCGGTGTGCAGCGTGGAAAGCCTGTCAGGGTTTCGTTTAACCTGCCCATAAAATTTACGCTTCAAGTTCAGGGCGGGTAATCTGAATTCGGCTTCACCCGCTAAATTGTCCCGGGATTGTACTACGCCGGTCGCGTGCTTACCAGCCGGGGCTTCCGGTGAAAAACCTGTTCCCGAAGTCAACGGGAAACGGGAAAGCTTGTTCACTGGAACGTAAACTTTCACAACCACAAAGGTGTTTGTTACCCGATAATGCTTACTTTCGTCAATCGAAAAATCAATCCCTAAACACATAAAAATGATGAAAAAAGGTCTTTTAATTTTCATGGCAGCGGTTGCTGTTTTCCTCTTCAACAGTTGTGAGAACCAACCCGAAACCACCGGGGAGCAGGCTCCTGAAAAAACTACTTACAGAATGAAAAAGTATGCCACGGTGAAGCTGACTACCGACATTTCGCACCTGAGCGAAAACCAGAAAGAAATGCTGAAACTGCTTTTTGAAGCAGCCGGTGTGATGGACGATATTTTCTGGATGGAAAACGTGGGTGAGAAAAACGCTTTTCTGAACAGCATCAAGGATCCCGGTCTGAAAAAATATGCCGAAATCAATTACGGTGCATGGGATGAATTGAACAACCTGGCGCCTTTTATCGAGGGTTACGGCCCCAAACCCGCCGGTGCCGAGTTTTATCCCCACGACATGACCAAAGCTGAGTTCGAAGCCTTCGACCATCCCGATAAAACCAGCCTGTACACCCTCATCCGCAGGGATGAGCAGGGCAAACTCAAAGTGGTGTGGTACCGCGAAGCCTTCAAACCACAAGTGGAAAAAGCCGCCGGTTTGCTCAGGCAGGCCGCGGAACTGGCCGAAGACGAAGGCTTTAAAAATTATCTCAACCTGCGTGCCGAGGCCCTGCTGACCGACGATTATTTTGCAAGCGATATGGCCTGGCTCGACATGAAAAACAACCTCATCGACATGGTGGTCGGCCCCATCGAAAATTACACCGACGGGCTGTTCGGTTACAAAGCCGCACACGAGGCTTTCATCCTGGTGAAGGATGTGGAGTGGAGTGACAAACTGTCCAGGTTTGCAAGCTTTCTCCCCCAACTGCAAAAAGAACTGCCCGTTGATCCGGTTTACAAACAGGAAACCCCCGGTCTGGATGTTGACCTGAATGCCTACGACGTGGTGTTTTACGCCGGCGACTGTAACATGGCCGGAAAAACCATCGCCATCAACCTGCCCAACGACGAAAGGGTACAGTTGGAAAAAGGAACCCGCAAGTTGCAACTGAAAAATGCCATGCGTGCCAAGTTCGACGAAATCCTCGTCCCCATTTCCGAAATGCTCATTGCCCCCGATCAGCGCAAGTACATCACTTTCGATGCCTTTTTCTCCAACACCATGTTCCACGAAGTTTCGCACGGCATGGGTGTGAAAAACACCATCAACGGCAAGGGCCCGGCACGCAAGGCACTGAAAGAAAAATACTCGGCCATCGAAGAGGGCAAAGCCGACATCCTCGGGCTTTACCTGGTGGACAAACTGCACCAAATGGGCGAGTTCAGGGATACGGATCTGATGGACAACTACGTCACTTTCATGGCGGGCATTTTCCGTTCGGTACGCTTCGGAGCTTCCAGCGCTCACGGCATGGCCAACATGCTGCGGTTTAATTTTTTCCTGGAAAAAGGTGCCTTCGTGAGAAACGAAGACGGTACCTACTCCACCGATTTTGAAAAGATGAAGGAAGCCTCCGGGCTGCTGACACAAAAAATACTGAAAATGCAGGGCGACGGCGATTACGAAGCTGCCAGACTGTGGATTGAAACCCAGGGCAAAATTCCCGCACAGTTGCAGGCCGACCTTGACCGGGTGAACGATGCCGGAATTCCCGTGGACATTGTTTTCGAGCAGGGTCCCGAGGTGCTGGGCTTAAAGTAAAACGATCGTTTCAGGGTAGGCGCCCCCGGTTCCCCTCCCGGGAGGGGAGTTGCTGCGCTTCAGACAAAATAACGGAGCAACAAAGTACCGCGGTTGCGGAAACTAACTGTTCAAAAAGTAATAAATCACTGTTCAAAACCGTTCATTTTTACACCTGTTTAAAACACCAAAACCAGATAAAAACCTGTAAAATAAAACCTTAAATAGCGTGGTACAATTTTCGTGCTGCACTCAGATTCAAAATTCATTTAATTAATCCGAAACAATGAAAAAATTAACAATCCTGTTCGTTGCCTTTCTGATACTTGCCACGAGCATGCAAATGAAAGCCGACGAGGGCATGTGGCTCCCCATGTACGTCAAAAGGCTAAACTTTGTTGACATGCAGAAAAAAGGACTGCAACTCACTGCCGAAGAAATTTACAGCGTGAACCACTCCAGCCTGAAAGACGCCATCGTAGGGCTGGCCAACAGTCCCAGGCCCCGTGGCTACTTCTGCACGGCAGAAATCGTTTCCGACCAGGGACTGATGTTCACCAACCACCACTGCGGCTACAACGCCATCCAGAAACACAGTTCGCTTGAGTACGACTACCTGACTGACGGTTTCTGGGCCATGAGCCGCGAGGAAGAATTGCCCAACGAAGGCATGACCGCCTCCATCCTGGTGTACATGGAAGACCTGACCGACAGCATCATCCCGATGCTGAGCGATACCATGAGTGAGGCGGGCCGCAGCGCTGCCGTGAGGAAAATCACTTCGCGCATCAAGGAAAGAGCTTCCGAAGACGGCAAGTACAACGTCATAGTCAAAAGCTTTTTCGAGGGCAACGAATACTATATGTTTGTGTACCAGGTGTACAAAGACGTCCGTCTTGTGGGCGCTCCTCCGTCGTCCATCGGCAAGTTCGGCGGCGACACTGACAACTGGATGTGGCCCCGTCACACCGGCGATTTCAGCATTTTCCGCATCTACACCGCCCCCGACGGGTCACCGGCCGAGTACGCCAAAGAAAACATCCCACTGAAGCCCAAACATTTTCTTCCCGTGTCCATCGACGGCGTGAAAGAAAACGACTTCGCTTTGATCTGGGGCTTTCCGGGAAGCACCGAGCGCTACCTGACTGCCTCGGGCGTGCAATACAAAGAGGATGTTTATTACCCGCCCATTATTGAGACCTTCGGTGCAAAGCTCGAAACCTGGAAAAAGCACATGGATGCCGATCAGGAAGTAAAAATTAAATACGCATCCAAGCATGCAGGCGTTGCCAACAGTTGGAAATACCTTATCGGCCAGTCCAAAGGAATCAAAGACCTGAATGTCATCGGCCAGAAGAAAGTTTTTGATGCCGAGTTACAAAAATGGATTGATGCCGACCCTTCCCGCCAGGAAAAATACGGAACGGTGCTTGCTGACATTGACCAGGCCTGGGAAGAGAAAAAAGACGGGATTGAACCGCTGATCTATGCCAGCATCACCGGGATGGGTGGCTCCGACATTATTGCTTTTGCGCAAAAATACTCGGGCCTGAAAGAATTGTTGGTCTTGCAAAAGGAAGAAAAAGACAAAAAGAAAAAAGCCAAAAAAGCCGGGCAGGTCCGTGAAACAGCCGATAAAATGCTGACCTCGCTGGCCGGTGATTATAAAAATTATGACCTGGCCACCGACCGTGATGTTTTTGCCGTGATGACCGAGATGTACTACAAAAAATTACCTGCCGACCTGCATCCCGAAGAGCTTCAGAAAATGATGAAAAAGTTCAAGGGCGATTTTTCGGCATATGCCGAATACGTTTTTGCCAACTCGCTGATGGCCGACTCGGTGCGTGCCAAAGCCTTTTTGCAGGACCCATCATTGAAAACACTTGAAAAAGACCCGGCCTTCCGTTTGGCAGAGGCTTACATTCAAAAGATCATGCCTTTGCGTTCGGAGTTCATGTCTAAGGGGCAGGGCCTTGATAAAGCAGAAAGGCTTTACACCCAGGCCATCAGAGAGATGCAGCCCGACAAGGCTTTCTATCCCGATGCCAATTCCACCATGCGTTTTACGTACGGACAGGTGTTGCCTTACGACCCCCGCGATGCCGTGGAGTACGACTACGTTACCCACCTGTACGGGGTGATGGAAAAAGAGGACCCCGACAACGACGAATTCATTGTTGACCCCAAACTGAAAGAACTCTACGAAACCAAAGACTACGGCCCTTACGCGGCAAAGGATGGCAGCATGGTGGTTTGTTTCCTCACCAACAACGACATCACCGGTGGCAACTCGGGTTCGCCCGTGATCAACGGTAAAGGCGAACTGATCGGGCTGGCCTTCGACGGCAACTGGGAAGCCATGAGCAGCGACATCGGCTTCATCCCTGACTTGCAACGCACCATCGTTGTGGATGTCCGTTACGTTTTATTTATCATCGACAAATTTGCAGGTGCCGGACACCTGGTGGACGAACTTTCCATCAGCCAGGCTGCCCCGAAACCGGTGCATACACGGATAAAAACAGAGATACAGGTGCTTGTGGAATAAGCGGTAAGAGAACTTCCGCAAGGAGCGGAAACCGTTATGCAAAACCTGCCTGGACGCTTGTGCCCGGGCAGGTTTTAAAATTTCAAAACAGCCCGTACAATCAGGTAAACCCCAAATCCGGAAAGGGCAAGCCCCGCGATTTTGTTCACCAGGATCAGGAACTTGTGGGTAACGAATTTTTTTAAGCGGGAGGCGGCAAAGGTTTTGGACAAATCGGTGATGAAAACAATGCTGAGGGTTCCGGCAAAAAACAACACGATGTCGGTGGTGTCGCTGCCAAAGCGGGTTACGATGCCCACCGAAATCCCGATCCAGAACAGCCAGACAAAAGGATTGGCGATGTTCATCACGAAGCCCTTGATAATTAAGCCGAGCGGGTTGACCGTGCTGTTCAGTTCGTGCTGTTCGTCAAGGCCGGAATCGACCTTTTTCCTGAAGGTCAGCAAACCGATCACGATCAGAATGCTGCCGCCGAGAATGCCCAGCAGCCGGTAATTTTCGTCGCCGCTGAAAATCTGGGCAACACCGAGAATGGAAAGAACGATGACAAATGCATCGTTCAGCAGGATGCCGAAGGCCAGCAGGGCACCCTGGAAAAAACCGCGGTGAATACCTGTTTGAATTAAAGCGAAAAATGCCGGGCCGAAGCCGAACAAAAAAGCCAGCGAAAAACCCAGCACCATTCCTTCGACGAAAACATTCATGCCGTCAAATGTATTTTTTCTCCCGCAAAAAGCTCTCCCACTCGTCAATCCTTGAATTTTTCAACACCCGCGGGAATTTGTTGGCGCTGCCTTCTTTACCCTTGCGTTTCATGTATTCGTAAAAGGCGGCGGTGGGCACAATCCGCACTCCTACATGCTTGACGGCTTCCATGCGTTCCACACGGTAATCGTCGTTCAGGTCTTTCAGGTAGTCGTCAATTTTTTTGGCTGCAAGTTCAGCGTCCAGCGGATCGTTGGTGCCCAGGTACCAGCGGTGGGCAAAGAGGTTTTCG